>JAQUNT010000453.1 GCA_028717525.1 Elusimicrobiota bacterium | reverse complement strand
CCTTTAGCTATAATACCGCGCATGAACAAAGCTGCCTGGCCGCTGCTGGTCCTGGCCGCGCTCTGCGCCTGCGCCGGCCCGGCCGTCTATCAGAACACCAGCTGGGGCATGAACGAAAAAGCCTTCCGGGCCGCCCGGCCCGAGGCCGCGGCCGCCGGGGACCGGCAGTGGCTCGAGCACGCCACCATCAACGGGCTCAAGGCCTCGGTCGCCTACCGCATGGGGGCCCGGGGGCTCGAGGACGTCACGGTGGTCTTCGACCCCGCGGCCTTGCCCAAGGACCAGTACATCGACGCCTACCGCCAGGTCAAAGCCCTGCTCTCGGAGAAATACGGCGCCCCCGAAGCCCAGGCCACGGACCTCGTGGTCCGCTCCCAGAAATACATCACCACCCAGGCTCCCGACTACCAGACCCCGAGCCTGTTCCGCACCCCCGCGGCCCTCATCCGCCTGACCTGCGAGGGACTCTGCGACGGCACGCCCGGCAACGGCATCCGCATCGCCTACGGCCGGCCCCAGGCGCCCGGCGAAGGGCTCTAGGCTCCGGCCGTGCTCAGCGTGGCTTTCGCGGGGCTGCTCTCCGCCCTGTCCGTCTACGTGGTGGACCGCATCGAGCGCATGAGCGAGGGCCCGGCGCCGGCCGAGGTCGACCTGCTCCGGCTGGTCTTCCTGTCGGGGTCCTTTGTGCTCGGCATCCTCACCTACGCCCTCATCGCCGGGACCAGCCGCTCGTTGCTCGCCCTGGCCCTCCTGCCCGTGCTCGTGGCCGCGGCGCTGGCCGGACTCTGGGCCTGGAAATCCCGGCGCCTTGCGGCCTCGGCCCGGCTGCGCCGGGAGCTCTTCGAGCGCGAGGCGGCCGAGTGCTCCCGGGCCCTGGAGCGCGACCCCCAGAACGCCGCGGCCCACGCGCGCCTGGCCGAGCTCTACGAGACGGCCGGCGACCGGGCGCGGGCCGCGGAGCACGGCCGCAGGGTCTGCGAGTTGGCGCCCAGCGAGAAGAACCGGCGCCGTCTGGCGGAGTTGGAGGGCCGGGGCTAGCAGGTTGCTGACAAAGCCGGCGCCTTCCGGACGGGTTCCGTGGCGAGAGGGGCAATGCGACAAAACCCTCGTCGGGGAACTTGAAAAAGCGGAACCGAAGGGTCCATTCCCCTTCGGACAATGATAGGCGGGGACTTTTTAAGACTCCCGTTGAGGGTTTTGTCGCAATAGCCCGGAGAGGCCACCGCAGGTTGCGGGAGAAGTCACCTCAACGAGCGGGCGGAGGAGGCCGCGAATATGATGGGCGATTCCCGACCGCAGGACACCTTCTTCCACGCTGTTACCAAAGATCCGCGTTGGGAGGCTACCTGCTCGGTTGTCGTTCGGACCGCAAGCTGGTCATGGAGTTGCAGCGCAACGTGGACTTCCGCTGGGTCGTGGGGCTCGACATAAGTACGAAAGCCTGGGACGACTCGACCTTCGCCCGCAACCGTTCCCAGCGGTTCGAGGGGGCGTACATCTTTGAGCGCTTGTTCGATGACACGGTCAAGAGGGATCGGATAAGCCAACGCGTGCGGCGCACCACAACTTGCCCCGGGGCAAGTTGTGGATAACCTCACCCTAAACCTTCGGCGAGAGTCCCTGACCCGCTGTGCGGCCTACTTTGTCAGCAACCTGCTAGAGCTGGTCGTCGTAGGCGCCGCTGGGAGCGGGCTTGGGCGCCGGCTCGGCCGGAGCCTGCGGCGGGGCCTCGGCGGCGGCGGGCTCCGCCGGGGCGGGCGCGACAACGGCCGGGGCAGGCTCGCCAACGGCCGGGGGCGGCTCGACGGCGGCAGCCGGGGGGGCGGCCGGGACCGGCGCGGCTGCCGGCGGGGGGACGGCGCGCCGGGCGGCGAACCAAGCCCGGTCGTCGATGAGGCGCTGGACCAGCTTCGCGATGAGGTTGTCGGCCGCGGCCGGAGGCCCCACCTTCATGGTCTTCATCTCCGCGAACATGGACACCATGGACTTGGCCTCCACGTCCACGGTCTCGTCGTAGGAGCGCAGACCGCGGCCGGCCGCGTCCTCGATGGAGAGCACGCCCTGGGCCAGGTGGTGGCTGGTCTCGCTCAGCACGGCCCCGGTGATGAACGCGGTGAAGACCACGAACACGATCTTCGGGCCCTGCAGCGGGTCCTGGTCGAAGCGGTAGCCGAACTGCGCGGAGAGGACCAGGTCCGCGGCGCCGGCGCCGCGCAGGGGGAAGACCACTTCCTCGAAGAGGCGCGACTGGCGCAGGGCCTGCGCCAAGCGCGGCCCGAAGGCGTAGTCCTGCTGGTCCAGCATCTGCCGCCTCTGGTACGCCTTGGGACCGGGGCCGCCCACGCTCAGGGCCGAGCCCTCCTCGTCGATGACCAGGCCCACGCGCAGAGGCAGGGGCGCCTCTTGGGATCGGGGCATGGACTGCGGCGCCTCCGGCTTGAGCGTGTAATGCGTGCAGCCCGCCACGGCCAGAAGGCCGGCCAGGAATGCGGCGCCCAGAGCTTGCGCGGCCTTCATGCTCCTACATGATACCATTCTGCCCGTCGGCATATTATGAGGAAGCGCGCGGGTCTTTTCTGCTATGATTTTGACGCCGCGCCATCATAAGAATCGACAAGGAGCTGATCATGACCAAGTCCGACCGCAAAGTCCTTTTCATAGGCTACGGATCCGTGGCCCAGTGCACCCTGCCCATCTTCCTGAAGCTCGCCAAGATCCCCGCCCGGAACATCACGGTCATGGATTTCGAGGACTGCAAGGCCGCGCTCAAGCCCTACATCGCCAAGGGCGTGAAGTGGGTGCGCGACCGCGTGACCGAGCAGAACATGGGGCTGCTCCTGAGCAAGTACCTCGACGAGGGAGACGTCCTCATCGACCTGGCCTGGAACATCGACTGCTGCGAGATCCTGCAGTGGTGCCACGACCGCGGCGTGCTCTACGTCAACACCTCCACCGAGCTCTGGGACCCCTACGCCGGCGCGGCCAACAAGCCACCGCAGGAGCGCACCCTCTACTGGCGCCACATGGACATCCGCCGCATGACGGCCAAGTGGGACCGCCCCGGCCCCACCGCGGTGATCGAGCACGGCGCCAACCCGGGGCTCATCTCGCATTTCACC
>JAQUNT010000452.1 GCA_028717525.1 Elusimicrobiota bacterium | reverse complement strand
ACCTGCTTCGGACTCTTGGGGATCTCTCCCTTGTGCTTCATGGCCACGCTGAGGGCGGTCTCTCCGGTAAAGGGAACCCGGCTCGTCGCCATCTCGTAGAGGATGACGCCCAGCGAATAGATGTCGCTGCGCTCGTCGCCGACGCTGCCCAGGCCCTGCTCGGGCGCCATGTAGGGAGGCGTGCCGGCCGCCACGGTCTGGGTGGGGCCGGTGGCGGCGCGCGACTGGTGCGCGATGCCGAAGTCCATCACCTTGGCCCCGCCGTCGGCCACGATCATCACGTTGCCGGGCTTGAGGTCCCGGTGGATGATGCCCTGCGCGTGCGCGGCCGAGAGCGCCGAAGCCGTCTCCGCCACCAGGCGCCGCACCGCCGCGACGGGCAAGGACCGGTTCAGGGACAGGACCTGGTCCAGGGACCGGCCCTCGATGTACTCGAAGACGAGGTAGAGCTCGCCTTCGTCGAGCACCGTGTAGATCTCCGCCACATGGGGGTGCTTGAGCCGGGCCACCAGGCGCGCCTCGCGCAGGAAGCGCTCGCGGTCCTCGGGAGAGGACTGCTCGCCGCCCTGCAGGCGCTTGATGGCCACGCGCCGCTGCAGGGCCTGGTCGAAGCCTTCGTAGACCACGCCCATGCCGCCCCGGCCCAACTCCCGCACGATGCGGTAGTTGTTGGCCAGGAGGCTGCCTTCGGCCAGCTCCGGCTCAGCCGGGACGGCCGGGGCCTGGCCGAACCGCGGAGTGGTCAGCCGCCGCGTCAGGGCGCGGCCGCGCTCCGTGCCCGCCAGGCCCGCCAGGACCAGGATCAAGGAGAGCGCGATGAGGCCTCCGCGCATCAGGCGTTTGGACGATGGCCGCACGGCCCGGGAGGCGGGCGCGTTGAGGCCGAGTTTGCCGGCCAAAGCCTCGGCCAGGGGCTGCAAAGAGGGGTCGAGGCGCAGCGCCGACTCCAGGTCCCGCGCCGCGGCGTCGGCCAGGCCGAGGCGCTCCTCGGCCATGGCGCGGTACAGGAAGCCCAGGCCGTTGCGGGGGTCGAGCTCTATGGCGCGGGCCGCGTCAGCCAAGGCCTGCGCCACCTGGCCCGATTCCAGCTCCGCGTAGATGCGCGCGCGCAGGGCCCGGGCCGACAGGGCCGGGGCGGGCTTGAGGTCCAGGGCCCGGCCCGCGTCCGTGACGGCGGCCGGGTAGTTCTTGAGCTGGTTGTCCACCTCGGCGCGCACGGTCCAGGCCGCGGCGTCGCCGGGGTCTTAGTCGACTGCCTGCGTCAAGGAGAGGAAAGCTCCGGTGTAGTCGCCCATCTCGCGCTTGGAGAGGGCCTTGAGGACCAAGGGCGCGAAGTGCGCTGGCTCCGGAACCGCGGCCAAGCCCGGGGCCTGCTGTGGCGTCTGCTGCGGGGCCGGGATGGCGGCTTGCGGCGAAACGGCGCCGGGAAGGGAGGCGCCCGGCAAAGAGCCGGCCTCCTTGGCCGCTCCGGTCAAAGGCTCCTCCGCAGAGGGCCCATGCAGGAAGCTCTGGGTGAGCTTCTTGAACTTCTCGGTCACGCCTTGGGCGCTCTTGACGCCTTCGCTCGGGCCGGCCATGAGCTTGGCGACCTGGTTGTCGGGATCGGCGGCGAGCACTTTCTGGGCCTCGACGCGGGCTTCTTCGGTGCGGCCCTGCATGTACAAGGACTGGGCCAAGCCTTGCCGGGCGGTCAAGTTGTCCGGCTGGGCGGTCAAGGCGCGCTGGTAGTTGCGCACCGCGTCTTGATGCCGGCCCGCGACCTGGAAGGAGTCCCCGGCCTGGACCGAGGCATCAGTCACGGCGGGGCCGGAGAGATTGGAGACGTGATCTTCGATGAACTGGCCATAGGCCGAGGCCTGGGTCTTCACCTCGGGAGAGACTACGGAATCGGGACCCCAGGTCTGGACCTTCTGCCCGACGTTCGTGGCCGCGCCCAAAGCCGCAGTGGTCATGTCCGTCCCGAGCATGAGGCCCTTGGCTCCACTGGTCTCCTTGAACGCGGCGAGGAAGTCGAGGGAACCGTCTTGTTTCTTGGGGAAATCGGTCACCGGCTTGACGCCGGGAACAAGCTGAGTCCCCGGAGCCTTGAGGACACTGCCGTCCTTATAGGGGCTGCTGCCCTTCACATCATTGATGATGACTTGACCCTTCTCGCTCAGTTCCTGCGGGACCTTGTTCGTGGGGTCTCCCGCCTTGGCGGAGGGGAGAGGCGCAATGAAGAGCAGGCCGGAGGCCAGCAGTGAAGTGCATCTCATATCTGGAGTTTATAGTCCGCTTCTCGCCTTGTCAATAGGCGCGCGCACGCGCTCCTTATATAGATGGGAATATGGCGCTGGCGAAGGAGACGAAGCCCCCGGCCGGGTCGTCGGCCTGACTGTAGGCCAGAAGGCGGCCTTCGGCCGGAGAGTCTCCGGCCAAGGCCTGGATCAGACGCAGGGCCGTGTAGAGAGCGGAGAGCCCGCAGACCTTGCGCGGGTTGCCGCCCGCAACCACGGAGAGGTAGAAGTCGTCGGCCTTGAGGCGCAGGGCCTGCTCCAAAGCCGCGCGGTCCGCGGTCTCGGCGAGCTTCTTCGCCTCCGGGGTCACCGCCTTCTGGTCGCCGAAGCGCGGGCCCACGTGGGAGAGGTCCACCCCGGCCAGCACCATGATGCGCTCGCCCTTCCGGGCGCGGCGGCGCAGGGCTTCGCCCATCTTCGTCAAGGCGCCTTCCACCGTCTCGACCTTGGAGGGGGCCTGGTCGGAAGCGAAGCGCTCGAACGAGGAGACTAGGATGGGGACCCAGGGCGGGGTCTTCTCGCGCCAGAGGTAGCGCAGCCAGACGGCCTGGAGCTCCAAGGAGTGCTCGTTGCGGTGGACCCACTCGTCGTCGCGCGGGTCGTACCACAGGGCGGAGCGCAGCTCATCGTAGAGCTCGCGGTGCAGGGCCACCTCACCGTAGGGGGTGGCGAAAGCTTTCGGGGTCATCACCCAGGGCGAGTTGGGCGACATGTGCGCCACGCCCAGGGCCACGACCGCGTCCGGAGGCCGGCTCTCGGAGAGCGCCTGATAGGACCGGGCGTAGAGCGGGCCGCCGCGCTCGAAGTCGATGTGCGGGGCCACCAGGCCCAGCGGAGCCGGCTCT
>JAQUNT010000451.1 GCA_028717525.1 Elusimicrobiota bacterium | reverse complement strand
GTGCCGGCACCGAGGACGCTGCGAAGGGGTATGGGCGAGCTATGGACGGCTCTACGGCTTCGGGGAGCTGACTCCGCTCTGACGGCCCGTCCCGCCGCTCACTTGGGGCAGCAGTAGACGAAGAATCCGGTGCTGGGGGGCTTCATGACCCCCCAGAAGGTCTCTCGCAGGACGGACCCCAGATTGATCGAGGTCCCGGGGGTCAGGGCCAGGACCTGGGACGTCACCGAGCCAGGTTGGGTCCCGACATTGGCCCGCTGAACCATGGCCTGTCCGCCGTGGCCCGCCGCGGCCCAGCCATTGATGTAGAGCCCCTGGGTGAAGGTGGCGTAGCAGTTGAGGCCGCCGGCGGAGCAGTCAACGCCGGTGCAGACGCTGCCCCAGCCGGTGGTGCCGAAGTTGTAATAGATCGGCTTGCCGCAGCTCGCCTGAGATTCGGCGTCGATGTACAGATAGCCCTTATGGGACCCTGGGGCGTTGATCGAGCCGATGCCCAGGCTGCCGCCATTGACGTAGGAGTAGCCCCGCGGATTGAGGAAGACCCCCCGGTTCCTGGAGCCGTCAAGAAGGGCGAGCGCGGCTCCGGCCCCCTGGTTGTCGCCGATCTCGATCGTCCGGTCATTCCTGGCCAGCCGCAGAAAAGCCTCTTGAGCGCCGGCGGCATGGAATTGGATCCAGGGCAGCCGGTTGTTGGTAGACGTGGCTTCCGAGATACCGAGAGTCGGGTTGCCTCCGGCATTGACCCCGGTGGCGCAGCAGCTGGCCGTCGTCCCCACGTCCAAGTTGGCCGCCGGGGCGGTCGTCCCGATTCCCACGGAGCCGTTGCTGGTGGCCAGGTAGGTGTTCCCGGTCGTAATCATCTTGTTGTAGACGCCGGACGGGGCCGGGTAATAGGTCGACAGGGTCACATTCTCCGAACCGAGTTCCGGGGTGACGGTGACGAGCAGCGCCGCCGCCATGAGCAGAACCATGGTCCGCGTCGGGATGGACAGATTCAAATGGACACAGATATCCTGTCGCATGACGGCCTCCAATAACCTCACGATAGTATAATAGGCGCTCGAAAAAATTCAAGGCCTAAATTGTTACATAAATGCGGCGGCCTCGGCCCTGGCCCCCCCGATGATTGTGTTTCATTTGCAAGGCTTTTTTATTTATCATCTAGCAGCATCGAGTCGGCCATGAACAGACCCGGACCGAAATCGTCGCCGGCCTTCTGCTGCGGCGGATGGCGTCCCTATCTTTGCATCGCCTCGGCCGGGCTCCTGCTCTACCTGCGCACCGTGTTCTTCGGCTTCTCCTACCTGGACGACAATGCCCTGATCCTCGATGACCAGGCTTTTCTGCGCCAGCTCTCCAACGTCATCGCCGCCTTCAGGACGGATGTCTTCCATGTCCTGCACTCCTCCGGGGCCTACTACAGGCCTCTGCTGACCGTCTCCTTCATCCTGGACGCCCAATGGGGAGGCGTCTCGCCCGCGGTCTATCAAATCACGAACCTGCTCATCCACGTCTGCGCCTCATGCCTGGTCTGCCGCTTCCTGACGACCCTGGACTACGGGGAAGGCCCGGCGCTGTTCTGGGCGCTGGTCTTCACCGTCCACCCCGTCTTGACCCAGGCGGTGGCCTGGATCCCCGGCCGCAATGATTCCATGCTGGCCCTGTTCGTGCTGGCCGCCTTCATCTCCTTGGACAGGTTCCTGCGCACGGGCAGTGCGCGAGCGCTCCTGGCCCATCTGCTCTGCTTCTGCCTCGCTCTGTTGACGAAGGAATCGGCGGTCTGCTTCGTGCCGCTGGGTCTGGTCCGCTGGGCGGCCGGCGCCAGAGCCCGGAACGGCTTCCGGGGCGGAGCGCTCCTTCTGGTCGGCTGGGGCGGGGCCCTGGCCTGCTGGTCCGCCCTGCGTCAGGCCGCTCTGCACAATCCCATCCGTTACGGGGTCTCTGAAGTGGCGGAGTCCTTGTGGAACAACTTCCCCGCGGTCATCCCCTCGGCCGGCAAGATCCTCCTTCCCCTCGACCTGTCGGTGCTGCCGGCTCTGCGCGACATGTCCTTCGTCTGCGGCTATGTCGGGCTCGGGGCTCTGGCCGCGGCGCTCGCCGCGTCGCGGCAGAAGTCTTGGCCGCGCGTCGCCTTCGGGCTAGGTTGGTTCTTCTTGTTCCTCTTGCCGTCCTTCATCCAGCCCAACCCAGCCAGCCTCGCGGACTTCCTGGAGCACCGCCTCTACCTCCCCATGGTCGGGGTCCTCGTCGTGCTCTGCGAGGCCAGCTGGCTCAAGTCCCGCGGCGCGGGCTGGGCCGGCCTGGTCCTGGCCGCCCTCGCCCTCGGCGCCTTCGCGCGCAGCCGCCACTTCGCGGATCGGATGAGCTTCTGGAAGAGCGCCGCCGAGAGCTCCCCGCATTCCCCGCTGGCGCACCGCAACTGGGGCGTCATGCTCTATCTGGAGGGGCATCCCGACCTGGCGGCGCCGGAGTACCTCCGGGCTCTCGAACTCAACCCGCGCGAGCCGATGGCTCACAACAACCTCGGGCTCATCTACATGGAGCGCGGGCTCCTGGCCGAGGCGGAGCGGGAGTTCCGCCAGGAGCTGGCCGTCAATCCCTCGTTCGACAAGGCCTTCCTGAATCTCGGCAACCTTCGCGCCCGGCAGGGGCGGGGCGCGGAGGCGGCCGCCCTCTGGAAGAAGGCGCTGGAGATCAATCCGGATTGCCTGGACGCCAGACGGAATCTCTTGTCGTTACCCCGCGGACACTGATAAACTCTATGCCCTTGGCCAAGAACACCGTCTGGGAGACCGCGATCGTGGGTGGGGGGCCGGCCGGCCTGACCGCCGGCCTGCAGCTGGCCCGGGCGGGCTATCGCGTCATCCTCGCCGAGCGGGGGGCGTTGGGCGGGCAGGCGCGCTGGCTCGGCCGCATCGAGAATTACCCGGGATTCCCGCGGGGGGTCGACGGCGGGGTCCTGATGTCGCGCTGGGTGCGCCAGGCCCGGGACTGGGGACTGCGCACTGTGCACGCCCGCGTGCGCGGCGTCCGGCGCGTCCAGGGCGGGTACTCGCTGAGGCTCTCCCCGGGCGGCGCGCTGCGCTCCCGCGCCGTCGTCTACTGCCCCGGCGCCGGCTGCG
>JAQUNT010000450.1 GCA_028717525.1 Elusimicrobiota bacterium | reverse complement strand
GCTGGCGCACCAGCCGGTCCACGCCGAGGACCTCCAGGTCCTTGGGCAGGTCCGGATTCTCATAGAACTGCGTGTTGCCCTTGAGGATGAGGTCCCGCCCCATGCCGCGGCTGCGCAGAGTCGCGGTGTAGGAGCGGCACTCGCGCCCGCAGGGCGCCACGCGCCGCAGCTCGCGGGGCCCGGAGTCCGCGCCGGCCATGAAGCAGAGGCGGGTGGTGGTGACGGTGACGAACGGGACGTAGAGCGAAGCGCGCAGGTCCGAGCCGCGCTCCAGACCCTGCAGGGGGTTGTCCAGCTCGATGCGCGCCACGCCGCGCTCGCGCAGGAAGGCCGCGAAGGCCGGAGCGTCCGCGCTGCAGCGGCGCAGGTGCTCCCGCGCCGGCTCGGGCAGGCCGGGCAGCTCGGCGATGCGCGGGTCGCGCTTCTGCTTGGTCAGAAGCCGCCCCAAGACCGGCACCAAGGCTCCCTTCCAGCTCCCTTCGGTGAGCTGCCGGAACACGCCCCAGTCGTTGACCACCACCTCGAAGGGGCCGCCCGCGGCCGCGGCCAGCCGCTCCAGCAGAGGCTGCAGGGCGGCCAGCCCCGCCTCGGCCACGAAAGGGGTGACGAAGGTGAAGGCCAGCCGGCGCTGTTGCGCGAAGTCCCGGGCCGCGTCCAACTGGGCCGCGTCCGGCAGGAGGCGCTCGCAGAACTCAGCGCCGAAATAGAGGCGAGAGCAGCCCTTGGCCGCCAGGTCCAGGCGCCGCCCGTCGCTTATGAAGACCGCGTTCTCGATCATTCGGGATAATAGCACAGCCGCCGGCAGTCCGAGCCATAGTGCTCTCTATAGAGCTGCCGGGCCCGTCCGGGCGCGGCGAGCACGGCCTTGAGGAAACGGACGTCCGCGGCCTTCTGGCCGGTGGAGTAGTTGCGGCCCACGATCTTGAGCCCGTGCACGCCCATGGCCTGGAACTCGGCCGCGCGGCAGGCGGCGCAGGGGTCGGCGCCTGAGAGCAGGCTGAAGTAGGCGGCCAGGTTGCGCTCCAGAGTCTCCGCCTGCGCGGCGGTCTTGTCCGCGGAGCGTTCCACGCTGATGCGGTAGTTGTGCAGGCAGGGGCTGTCCACCCCGGCCAGGCCCAGGTTGCCGGCCAGGCCCGCGCGCTTGAGCAGGCCCAGCAGGAAGCGGTCGAAGTTGAGCCTCTTGGCCGCGCGCCAGAGAGAGCCGTAGCGCAGCTCGGAGGTGCCGTGCAGGAAGGTGCAGAAGCCGTCTATGTTCTTGCAGCCGCTGTTGAGCGCGAAGACCTCGAACTCCAGGCCGGGGCAGTCCCGGATGAGCGCCGCGGTCTCGGCCGGCTGCAGGTGCCGCGGCACGGTCACGCGCTTGACGCCCAGCCCCTGGTAGAAGCGGGCGGCCTCCGCGTTGAACACCGTGCCCCCGGTGCTCAGGTGCAGCTCCAGGCCGCTGTCCCGCCCCAGCTCCAGCAGCAGGCCCAGGTCCGCCACCACCAGGGCGTCCGCCTTGGCCGCGCGCGCGGCCGCCACAGCTTCGCGCACCAAGGGATACTGGGCCTCGGTGTAGAGGGCGTTGAGGGTGAAGAGCAGGCGCAGGCCGCGGCGGTGCGCCCGCTCGGCCACGGCCGCGAGCTCCTCGGGGCCGCCCAGGTTGGCGCTGCTCCACTCCCGGCGGTTGGGCGAGACCACGTTGCTGTAGAGCCTCTTCCACTCCGGAGGCAGCATCCCGCAGTAGAGTTCGTCGGCCCCGGCGTCGGCCAGGGTGTCCACCTCCGCGGCCTTGTTGACGGGAGCGAGGATCTTCATGCGCGGGCGCGCCGGGTCCGCGCCATGGCCGAGAGCCAGGCGGCGATGGTGGCGCAGTCCAAGGAATAGAGGCGGTTGTACTCGTTGAAGCAGGAGGCGATGCAGCTCGTGCAGGTCCTCTGTCCGCCGGCGAAGGCGAAGGCGCGCGCGAAGCCCTCATCGAGGAAGCTGCGCGCGGGAACTTGGTCCACCAGCAAGGAGCAGGGGTAGACCGTGCCGTCCGTGTCCACGTTGCAGTAGAGCCGCCCCGCCAGGCAGGGGACGGCCGGAGCGGCCTCGGCCAGGGTGGGCCGGGAGTAGTCGGCCCAGCGCAGGATGTGCCGAAGGTACTTGAGCGTGGAGGCGATGGGCGCGCCGCGGCGCTTCTCCGCGATGAGCTTGGCGATGGCGGCCCGGTACTCCGCCGCGGGCGGCAGGAGGCGGTCCAGGTTGCGGCCCAAGGCGTCGTTGTGATGCAGGAGCTGGAAGGTGGCCAAGAAGCCGTAGCGCCGGGCCGCGTCCAGGACGAAGTCGATGCCCGCGAGGTTGTGCCGGGTCAGCACCGTGATGGTCCAGAGCGGGACCTTGCCGGCCGCGGCCTCCAAGCCGGCCATGGTCTTCTGGAAGCTGCCCGCGCCGCGGTTGGCGTCGTGCATCTCCTGCGGCCCGTCGAGGGAGAGCACCAGGTGGTCCAGGGCCTTGAGGACCTCGCGCCGTTCGGGCAGGCGGTGGCCGTTGGAGTCCATGGTGACGAAGAGGCCGCGGCTGCGGGCCCGGCCCGCGAGCTCGCCGATGTCGTCGCGCATCAGAGGCTCGCCGCCCCAGAAGCCGAGCCTCTGGCAGCCGGCCGCGGCCGCCTCGTCGATGAGGCGCCGGGCCTCGGCGGTGGAGAGCTCGCGCTTGCGGCGCTGGGGGATGGCGCAGTAGGAGCAGGAGCCGGTGCAGCGGTCCGTGGCCGCGTACATGACGTTGAGGGGCGTGGAGCGCCCCAGGACGCGGGCCTGCAGGCTGCGCAGCCCCATCATCCCGATGTTCTTGAGCCTCATGGCCGGGGCTCCCGCGGGCCGGCGGCCAGGCCGCGGGCCACGGCCATGCCGTTCTCGATGGAGTCGTCCATGTTGTTGTACCAGAACAGGCCGGTGCGGCCGGCGAGCCTGAGGTTGGCGAAGGCGGAGAGCGAGCTCTGCACCGCCAGCAGGCGCCGCTCGTAGTCGAGGCTGTAGCGGGGGTAGGCGTTGGCGACGCGCTCCACATGGACCGCCCGGATGGCCTCCGCGCTGCGGATGTAGCCGGTCTTCACGAGGTCCGCGCCGACTTCGGGCATGCGCTTTTCCGGCTCGCGCCAGACCGCGTCGCCCT
>JAQUNT010000449.1 GCA_028717525.1 Elusimicrobiota bacterium | reverse complement strand
GTGGCGACGCCGTTGACGGTCGCCAGCACGGAAGGCTTGGCCGCGGCCGCCGGGCCGGCCAGGACCGCCGCGCACGTCAGAATCGCCGCCATGCGAAGACCGCATCTCATCGTCATACACTCTCCTCGCTTCCGTTGCGGGCCGACGCCGCCCGCCTGTTCAGCGCCTGGTCTTGCTGAGATCCTGCCGCGGAGGCTCCAGGCGGTAGCCTACGCCGTGCACGGTCTGGACGGCCGAGCCGAAGGCCCCCAGCTTGCGGCGCAGGGTCTCCACATGCTTATCCAAAGTCCGGGTGGCCACGTCCACCGGATAGTTCCAGACGGTCTCCAGGATCAGCTCGCGCTTGAAGACCTCGTTGGGACGCCGAACCAAGAAGGCGAGCAGGTCGAACCCCAGCCGGGTCAGGACCACCGGCTGGCCCGCCAGCAAGGTCTGGCGCGAGACCAGGTTCATCACCAGCGGGCCGCAGCGCAGGGAGGTCACCTCGTCTTCCTCCAGGTCCCCGTTCCAGATGCGCCGGCGCAGCAGGCTGCGCACCCGGGCCAGGAAGATCTGCCCGTTGAAAGGCCGGTTGATGAAGTCGTCCGCCCCGGCGTCCAGATAGCCCACGCCGGCGGCGCTGCCGCCCTGCGGGTTGACGCAGAGCACCGGCAGACGGCGCAGTCCGGCGTCGTCCCGGATGGACTTGAGCAGCCGGGCCGCGCTGTCGGAATCGCCTTCCGGCGCCACCACCAGCAGATGGGGGACCAGGCCCTGAAGGGATTCGACCACATGCTCCAAGGACGCCAGCATGGTGACCTTGTGGTCCTGCCCTACCAGGAGAGCCTGGAGCTGGGAGCAGAACTTCCGGTCATCGCCCGCGATGCTGATGAACAAATCAGTTCCCCGGTCGGCGCAGCTTTTCCCGTATGGCCTTCTTGCGCCGCTCCATCTTCTCCTGGTCCGGCCGCAGGGCCTTGGCGCCCTTGCGCCCGCGCAGCTTCTGCTGCTTCTGCCGCTCCTTCTGCAGCCTCTCTTCGCGCCGCTGCTTGAGCTTCTGCAACATCTCGCGGCGCTTGGCTTGGCGCTGCTGGGTATCCATGGCGCGCCAGCCCTTGCGCAGGGCCAGCGCTCGCTTCCGGAAAGACCGCATGAACTGGCGGTGGCGCACGAAGCGCCTGAGCTGGTAGGCGGCCAGGGGACGCTGCCCGCGGCGCACGGTGGTCTCCTGGTTGGACTTAAGCAGCTCCGGCTGCCCCGTCCGGCCCGAGACCGCGACCTTGCCCTCGTCGAACACGCCCACGTAGGTCTGATCCGGCTCGGCCGCGTCCACCTCGACGGCGAACTCGGTGCCGCGCACGGAGGCCACGGCCGCGGGCGTCTGCACCTGGAAGCCGCCGCCGGCCAAGGTCTGGATCTTGGCCAGCAGGCTGCCCAAGGCCAAGGTCAGCACGCAGTCGCTGCGCTTGACCGAGGTGACGGAAAGCTCGGAGCCGGAGCGCAGGACCACGCAGTGCTCGCCGGAGAAGGCGACCTCGGCGCTGGAGTCGGCGGCGGTCTTGACCCGGTCGCCCGCGACCAGCGGCATGTCCTCGCTGCCCGGGACCCCCTCAGGCTCCTCCGCGGTGAAGACCGTGACCTCGCCCTTGACCTCGGTCAGCCGCGCCTCGTAGTCGGCCTCCTGGGCCGCCGCGGCGGCCGGCGCCCCCGCGCACAAGGACAGCGCGAGCAGGAGGCGCGGGGAGATGGACCTAATCATGTATTCGACGACCATTTTATCTTATATTGCGAGGGGACACAAATCCCAAGGACGGCTCAGAAGAGGTCGTACGGGTCTACGTTGACGTGCAGGCGCAGGGACTTGGGGCAGGGGCACTCCTGCAGGCGGGCCAGGACCGCGTCGAGGTTGGCGGCGGGCTCCGCCACCTTGACCAGGGCGTGGTAGCGGAAGCGGCCGCCGGCCTTGGGCAGCACCGCGGCGGCCGGGCCCACAACCTCGTGACCGCAGGCGCAGAGCGCCTCGCGCAGACCCGCGACGGCGGCCGCCGCCGCCTCGGCCACGGCGGCCTCGTCCTTGCCGGACCACACCAGGCGCACCAGGCCGCTGAAAGGCGGGTAGCCCAGCTCCCGGCGCAGGGCCAGCTCCTGGTCGGCGAAAGCCGCGTAGTCGCCCTGGAGCGCGCCGCGCACCGCGATGTGCTCGGGCTGCAGGGTCTGCAGGACCACCTCGCCGGGCTTGTCCGCCCGGCCGGAGCGGCCCGCGACCTGGGCCAGGATCTGCATGGTCCTCTCCGAGGAGCGAAAATCCGGCATGTGCAGCATGGTGTCCGCGTCCACCACGCCCACCAAGGTCACCTGCGGGAAATGGAAGCTCTTGGCCACGAGCTTGGTCCCCACCAGGATGTCGGCCTCGCCGCGGCGGAAGGTCTCGTAGAGCCTGCGGTCCCCGCCGCGCTCGGAGAGGGTGTCGCGGTCCATGCGCAGCACGCGCGCCCCGGGGACGAAGCGGCGCAGCTCGGCGACGACCTTCTGCGTGCCCGTGCCCATCACGCGCAGGCCCGGGTTGGCGCACTGCGGACAATGGGCGGGCAGCGGGCTCTGGCGGGTGCAGTGGTGGCAGCGCAGGATGAAGGCCCCCGAGGCGTCCTCGTGCTGGATCTTGGCCACCCCGCAGGAGGGGCAGCGGTCCACCCAGCCGCACTTGCAGCACATCACCACGGTGGCGTAGCCCCTCCGGTTGACCAGGAGGATGGTCTGTTCGCGGCGAGCCAGGCGCTCGCGGATGCTGGCCAGGAGCTCCGGGGCGATGGCCCGGCCCGGCGGCAGGGGCAGGAGGGTCACCTTGGGCTTGGCCGCGCTGGAGACGCGCTGGGGCATGTCGACCAGCAGGGCCTCTCCCCGCTTGACCGCCTGCCAGGTCTCCAGCGACGGGGTGGCTGAGCCCAGCACCGTCACCGCGCCGCAAGCGCGCGCCCGATGCAGGACCACGTCCCGCGCGTGGTAGAGGGGGGACTGGCCTTCCTGCTTGAAGGACTCGTCCTGCTCCTCGTCGAGGACCGCCAGGCGCAGGTCGCAGAACGGCAGCAGGGCCGCGGAGCGCGCCCCCACCACGACGCGCGCGCGCCCCCTGCGGATGGCCAGCCAGGAGAGCCGGCGCT
>JAQUNT010000448.1 GCA_028717525.1 Elusimicrobiota bacterium | reverse complement strand
GCCTTCGACGCGGAGTAGCCGCCGGCCTTCGGGACGCGGGACATGGGCAGCCTGCGCTACGCAGACGGGCTCCGGGACGGCGGCGTGCGCATACGCGGGATGATCAACCTGGAGATGACGGGCTACTTCAACCCCCAGCCCGGGGCCCAGCTCTTCCCGCCCTTCCTCCAACTCTTCTACCCGGACCGGGGGGATTTCTTGGGCGTGGCCGGGAACCTGCGCAGCCTGGGACTGGGCCGGGCTTTCGTCCGGGCCTGGAGGGAGGGCGGAGGCCCGCCCCTGCTGGGAGCCACCTTGCCTTTCATCTTCTCCACATTGGCCATCTCCGACCAGCTCAACTTCTGGTACGCGGGCTGTCCGGCGCTCATGATCTCGGACACCGCCTTCTTCCGCAACCCGAACTACCACGAGTACAGCGACAGGCCCGAGACGCTCGACTACGAGAGGATGGCGGCGCAGACCGAGGCCCTGGCGCGGGTCCTGGGCTCCGGCCTCTGAGCCGAAGAGTGTATAATATCATCCCCGGCGCGCCGCGCCGGGAAATCCCATGAGATCCCCGGTCCTGGCGGGCGCGGTCTGCGCGGCGCTGCTTCTGCCCGCCGCCCCGGCCCGGGCCGGCTACTCCAACTACCAGGACGTCATCGTGGGCGAGCGCGCCGCGGGCATGGGCGGCGCCTTCACGGCCCTGGCCGACGACGCCAGCGCCGCCTACTACAACCCCGCGGGCCTGGCCACGGTGGGCTCCCAGAACCTGTCCCTCTCCGCCAACGTGTTCGACTTCAAGTGGCAGCGCCAGCGCGGCTACTTCCACGGCAAGGACCTGCGCGCCAGCTCGGTCAGCTTCTTCCCCTCGGACTGGTACACCGTCATCCACACCACCCGGGCCACCTACGCCATCGCGGTCATCGTGCCCGAGAACCTCACGGCCACGGCCTCGGACGCCTACCACGACCCGGACGGCGAGCTGATGCTCGACTCCAGCCAGAGCGTGCAGACCTACCTCATCGGCCCGGCCTTCGGCACCGCGCTCTCGCCCCGCCTGCAGGTGGGAGCGGCCGCCTACCTGCTCTACGGCCGCTACAACAGCAACTTCCATGGCAAGATCATCGACCCGGCGACCAGCCAGGTCGCAGACGAGCTGTTCCAGGAGTACAAGGGCTACAAGGTGGGGTTCATGGGCATGGCCGGGCTCAAGTACCGGCTCTGCGACCGCCTGCGCCTGGGCTGGGTGCTGCGCAGCGGCGCCCAGCCGCGCCACACGGAGGACCAGCTCAACGTGGAGTACACGAGGACCGGCGGGGCCATCAACCGCAGCGGGACCGAGCTCAAGAAACAGGGCTACTATTCGCGCATCCCCTGGAGCACCACCGTGGGCCTGGCCTGGCTGCCCAACTCCGCCTGGACCTGGGCCGCCGACCTGTCGCTCTATGCCGCGGCCCGGACCAACGCCCAGGGGACCAGCTACGAGAACAAGACGACCTGGAACCTGAACCTGGGAGCCGAGTACGCGGCCAATCCTTCCATGCCCGTGCGCTTCGGCCTCTTCACCAACAACTCGGCCGCGCCCAGCCCCTCGGCGGTCCCGGTCAGCCAGCCCGCGGACGTGGACCAGTACGGCGTGACCGCGAGCGTGGGCTACATCAAGGGCACGGTCTCCACCGCCTTCGGCTTGAAGCTTGCCGGCGGCTGGGGCCAGTCCCAGAGCATCGAGGGCAACGTCATAGACGTCATGACCCAGGAAGCCTCATTGTTCCTGGGCGGCACCTTCCGCTTCTAGCGGCTTGGACTGCGGCCTCAGCGGGTGAGGCTTCGGGGGTCTCTGAAGCGGTAGCCGTAGCTCTCCACGGTCTCGATCCACCTGCCGGCGCGCTTGCCCAGGGCCCTGCGCAGGCGGCTGACCGAGACGTCCACGGCGCGGGTGCGGGCCTCACGGCTCATCCCCCAGACCGTCTCCAGCAGATAGTCCCGGCTCAGGACCCGGCCCGCCTTGCTCATGAGGGCTTCGAGCAGGCGGAACTCCCGGGGATTGAGCTCGACCAAGGAGCTGCGCACCAAGCAGCGATGCCGGGAGGCGTCGAGGCTCACCGCGCCGACGCGCATCGGCTGGGGCGCTCTCCTGCGGCCGGCCGTGCGCCGGCGCAGGACGGTTTTGAGGCGCGCGCAGAGCTCCGCGCCGGCGCAGTCCTTGGCGACGAAATCGTCGGCGTCGTGCTCGAAGGCCTCGGCCACTTCTTCCTCGTCGCGGCGCGCGCTGGCCAGCACCGCGGCGACGTCCTTGCCGGCGCCGGTCTGCCGCAGGAGCTTGAACCAGCCCAGGCGCTCCAGGCTGGGCAGGTCCAGGTCCAGCAGGAGCAGGTCGGCCTCTCCGCGCGCCACGGCCTGCCAGCCCTGCGCGGCGCTGGCCACGGCATCGAGCCGGTAGGGCAGCTGCGCGATCGCCCCAGCCACGGACTCGCGCCAAGATTTGTCCTGGCTAATTGAGAGGATTCTCGGACCCACTAAGTAGTAAATATAACACAAATAAGAGGAATATCAAGCACCTATTTGTTACATGGATGAGAAATCAATGACACCGCGTGGTTACTCAAAGGCTTCAAAATCGAGAGCAAATATTGACGGGGGAGCGGATATGAATCGGATCGCGGCAGTGGAAGACGACTCCATGATGCAGAAGCTCCTGCAGGCCATGTTCGAGGGGACGGGCCTGCGTCTGAGCATCTACGGCGACGGCCGCTCCGCGCTGAGCGGGATCTCGGCCGAGCCGCCGGACCTGGTCATTCTCGATATCAACCTCCCGGACATGAACGGCCACGAGGTCTGCCGCTGCCTCCAGGCCCATCCCAGGACCCGCGGCATCGCGGTGCTCATGCTCACGGGCGAGGCCAGAAAGCTGGAAAGCCGCGTCCTGGGGCTGGAGCTCGGGGCCGACGACTATCTCTTCAAGCCGATCAGCCCCAAGGTCCTGATCGCGCGGGTCCGATCCATCCTGAAGGCCGCGAGGCGAGGCTGAACTTGATCCCGGTCCTGCTGGGACTGCTGGCGCTCTGGGCCCCGGCTCCGGCTTCCGCGGAGCCCGGCTTAAGCGGAGCCGGCGTGGCCATCCGCCGCAACCTCATAGCGGGGGGCGGGGGCAGCGCCGCA
>JAQUNT010000447.1 GCA_028717525.1 Elusimicrobiota bacterium | reverse complement strand
GGCGCGGCGCGCCGAGCCGGCAGGCCCATGACCTAGTTTCATTGACTTAATAGCGCACCGGCAGTACCCGATGTTGGCGTGAAAACTTGTGCTAATCCCGTCGTTTGCCGTCACTGTGTTCCCGTCTATCCCATCCCCATGTGGTTATTCTCCTCGCAGGAGAGTTCCCAGGTCCTCAAAGCGTAAGTTTCCACTCCTTCACGCACGAACGGATCCGCCTCGGCAATGGTCTTGGCCTCTTCGATCGACTCTGCCCGAACGATCACCATCCCGCCCTTGTGGTCAGTGTATGGGCCGCAAAGGACGAGCCTCCCTTGCCTATCCAGTTCCTTAAGGTGCGCCACATGCCTGCGCACCAGGGTTTCGGTCAGAGGTTTTTCTGTGCGAGATAATGTGATGACATAGCGGGTCCAGTGGGCAGAGTGCTCATCCCGGGAAGCACGCGCCTGATAAGCATCGCGGATCCGCGAGTAAAAGCCATCTTCAAGAAAAACGATCTGGTCTAGCAGCCTGTATCGGTCCTGAGGTGGGGCGGTCAGGATGTCTTCCTGTATGGAAGCCCTGGTGATTTCGCCAAACACGATGAATCCGGTCCCAAGTTCCTTCGTGCTGTGTAAAACGCATTCCAAATGAGCCCGGCATTGGTCCACTACAGGCGCGTCTATCTTGGCAGCTGGGGACAGCGTGATTCCCATCTTTCTAATGCGCTCGCTGCCGGACCACTCAATGCATCTATAGACCTGGGTAGCCATGGAGGAATCCACAAGATTTACGGCAAAGCAGCCGGTCGCTAGAATGTTCTTTTCGGTTGCGTTCTCCTTGCTGCCGGAGAACATTAGCATCGGGGGCTCAAAGGCAACCATCTGAAGCCAGCTCTTGGGGGCCACATTGGGCTCTTTGGCTTGGTTGCGCGTTGAGATGAGAACGACCGGCCCCGGAATCAGGCTGGGTGCCCATTCCCTCTTGTTGATTGGGTATTCAATCTTCTTCATGATTCTCTTGAATTATTTGTTGTCATTAGCGTTCTGTTCGGTTGTACCACAAAATTATTCTGCCATTCAGAGGTCGCTTTGAACGCTAACGAGACGCTGAGCCGCCGGGGCCCCGCATGCCGGCCTCTTAAGAGGCCGGCTCTTGCGAATGTTGGGCATGCCCTGCACTTCAGGCACCCCCTTTGTTTCGCTTGTAGACGTCTTCAAGAACACGCGCGAAGCCGTCCTTGTTCATCATGGAACTCGAGGACTTCAACGAGTGAGAGGAACTGCGGTGACATTCAGTCCGCCAGCCGCTTTAGTGCGCGGCCGAACCGCTTCTTGACGACGCGATAGGCCTTCACTGCCTCTTTGACCTGGCCGGGTTCTGAAATCGGAGAGATGACCAGATTCTTGCCGTCTGTCGTGATCTCCAGGGGCGTGGCCTCGGATATGTGAAGAAGGGAGAGTATCGCCTTGTCTATGACCAGCGCCTCGCTGTTGCCGACTCTGGTGAGGAATTTTACCATGGCTGCCTCAGTTAGTACACTGTTAGTATAACAGGCATAACGGCAATGTCAAGCTCTATTCTGCTCCGTTCTGATTTAGGTCTGCCAACGATATATCTGCCGTCCGTAATTCGTATGGCTCTTGAAGACGGCCTAGTTGGATCATAGTGCTACTGCCAGCACACACCAATGGACAAGTTGGTCCACTTTCCAGCAAAGGCCGCCACCCCAGTCCGCATCCCTTGCCGCGGCAAGGGATTACGGCAGCGCCAGCAGCCTCAGGTCGCCAGGGTGCAGTTCCAGGTGCTCCCGGAACACCCCCAGGCAGGCCTCGCGCGCCGGACAGCGGCCGCATGACACGGGCCTCACGAAGTTCTGGTGGAGCAGGTAGAGCTTGATGCCCTCGGCCAGCCCGGACAGGGCGCGGCCGTCAGCCCCCAGACGACGCTGTATGCAGAGCGGCAGGCCGGCCCAGGAGCGCAGGCGCAGCCCGGACCGGATCAGCTCCGCGTAGGACGGCTCCAGGTCCCGGTACGGACGGTTCATGCCTTGCGGGTCCTTGGGCCGCAGCGGCAGCACGCCGAAAGGCAGGCGCCACTCGCGCAGGACCAGACGCTCGAGCGCCTCCAGCTCACCGAGGTTCGGCTTCATCAGGTTGCAGTGCACGTGGACCCGCAGGCCCAGACTGCGCAGATTCTCGATGCCTTGGGCCGCCGCCGCGAAGCTGCCCGCCCGCCCGGTCAAAGCGTCGTGCGCCGCGGGCCGCGCCGCGTAGAGCGGGATGGCGAACGCCGTGGCGCCGGCTTTTTGCAGGCTGCGAGCCCGCGCCTTGTCGGCGAGCAAGGTGCCGGAGGACATCACCTCCACTTCCGAGAAGCCATAGCGCCGGCACAATCGAACGATCCCCTCCAGCTTAGGGTGCAGCAAAGGCTCATTGCCCACCAAGGCGATCCGCCGCCGGCCCACCTCCAGGTTGTCCCGCAGAAAACCCGCGGCCTCGGCCAATGCCGGCCCTGCCGCCGGAGGCTTGTTCTTGCAGAACACGCAGTCGTTGACGCAGCCCGAGCGCACGAAATAGAAGACCGCATCCAACCCCGGCAGCCGGGAGCGCAGGAACCGGTCCTGCTCCGGCAGGGTGGCCGCGATTAGGCCCTGGTGCACGCTCCGGTTCTCGGAGCCGTCGCTACGGCCTGGGAAAGGCCGGCTGAAGAAGGCGCGCAGGCGCAAAGCCATGCCTACATGGTCCATCCAGAGAGCGCGCTCAGGGCCGGAGAGGGAACGGCCCGCCCAGCGGCCGCGTTGCGCGGGATCCATGAAGAGCCGGTCCAGTCTGCGCAGGCTCTTCACAGGGACCGCTTGCCTGAGCCGCGGCCAGATGCCGCCCAGGCGCACCCCGGTCTCCCAGCCCAGCTCGCCATCCGCCGTGAGCGCCAAGGACGAGGCCAGGAAGATGGGCTCCTCCTCGTCCCAGAAATTCATCACCTCCAGACCAGGATCCGCGCGATTGAGCCAGGCTGTGAGCCCCGCCTCCAGCTGCGCCGCGGCCCGCGCTCCGAACAACCGTCCCGGCCGAATGGTCAAACGGACCCGCGCCGGCGCCAGCCGGTCCAGCGCCTCCAGACGGGCCGCCAGTCCAGCCATGTCCGCGGGCGCCAAAGCGACCTCCAGGATCGGCC
>JAQUNT010000446.1 GCA_028717525.1 Elusimicrobiota bacterium | reverse complement strand
CTCATCGACATGCACGTGCACCTGCGCGAACCGGGAGGCGAGGACTCCGAGGACATCGCTTCCGGCGCCCGGGCCGCGGCCGCGGGAGGCTTCACCACGGTCCTGGCCATGCCCAATACCAGGCCCCCCCTGGACAACCGCCGGCTCCTGGACCGCCTGCGCCGCCAAGCCGCCGGCGCGCCGGTCCGGGTCCTCTTCGCCGGCTGCGCGACCAAAGGCCAGCTGGGACGGGAGCTGGCGGACCTGCGCGGCATGGACGCGGTCAGCGAGGACGGCCGCAGCGTGCTCGATGCGGGCCTCATGCGCCGCGCCCTGGAGCTGGCGCGGCGCCTGCGCCTGCCCTTCATCTCCCATTGCGAGGACCCCGCGCTGAGCCGCGGGGCTCCGGTCAACGAGGGACGCGCCTCCCGGCGGCTGGGCCTGCCCGGCCAGAGCTGGGCCGCGGAGACCGCCCTGGTCCTGCGCGACCTGGCCCTGGCGGAGCTCACCGGGGCCCATGTGCACGTCGCGCACCTGAGCTGCGCCCAGAGCGTCGCGGCCGTGCGCCAAGCCAAGCGCCGCGGCCTGCCGGTCACCGCCGAGGCCGCGCCCCACCACCTGTGTCTCTGCGAAGACGACATCCCGGGGCCGGACCCGGATTTCAAGATGAATCCCCCCCTGCGCTCCCGCCGCGACCGCGCGGCCCTGCAGGAGGGGCTGCGCGACGGCGCCATAGACGCCGTGGCCACGGACCACGCGCCGCACGCCCCGGCCCGCAAGGCCGTGGGGATGCGGGCCGCCCCGTTCGGGGTCATCGGGATGGAGACCGCGCTGGCGGCGGTCCTGACCTATCTGGTGCACCGCGGCAAGCTCACCCGCCGTCAGCTCGTCGAGCGCATGAGCTCCGCGCCGGCGCGCATCCTGGGCCTGCGGGACCGCGGCGCGCTCAAGCCCGGCTGCGCCGCGGACGTCACGGTGCTCTCCGCCCTGGAGCCCTGGACCGTGCCCTCGCGCTTCGCGTCGCGCAGCCGCAACTGCCCCTTCATCGGCCGGCGCCTGCGCGGCCGGATCCGGGCCACGGTCCTGGCCGGGAGGGTCGTCCATGCTCTATGAGCGCCTGATCCGCCCCCTGCTCTTCCGCATGGACGCGGAGCAGGCGCACGAGTTCGCGGTGCGCGACCTCGAGCTGCTGGGCCGCGTGCCCGGCGGGGCCGCGGTCCTCGCGGCCTTGGTGGCCGGCCCGAGCCCGGTCTGGCCACCCGGGTCTTCGGCCTGGATTTCCCCAATCCCTTGGGCCTGGCCGCGGGCTTCGACAAGGACTGCCGCCTGACCCGGACCTTGCCCAGCCTGGGCTTCGGCTTCCTGGAGCTGGGCTCGGTGACCCTGCGGCCCCAACCCGGCAACCCCAAGCCGCGGCTGATGCGCCTGCCTCTGGAGCGCGCCCTCATCAACCGCATGGGCTTCCCGAGCGCGGGCGCGCCGGAGGCGGCGCGGCGGCTGCAGGCGGCGAAGCGCTGCGCGGTGCCCGTGGGCATCAATATCGGCCTCAACGCCGACTGCCCCAAGGCCAAGGTCCCGGATGAGTACGCCGGGACCCTGCGCCTCCTGCATCCCTGGGCCGACTATTTCGTCGTCAACGTGAGCTGCCCCAACCAGACCGGGCTGCGCGACCTGCAGGAGCGCCTGCAGCTCGAACGCATCCTCATCGCCCTGGCCGCGGTCAACTCCCCGCGCAAGCCGGTCCTGGTCAAACTCGCCCCGGATCTGGCCGACGCCCAGCTGCCCGACCTGCTGGGCCTGATCATGCGCCACGCCGACGGCGTGGTGGCCGTCAATACCACGACCTCGCGCGAGTCCTTGCGCCCGGAGCTGGGCGACATCCAAGGGGGCCTCAGCGGCCGGCCCCTGCGCCGCGCGGCCACGACCCTGATCGCGAGGATCTGCCGGCTCACGGAGGGCCGCCTGCCCATCATCGGCGTGGGCGGTGTGGAGACGGCCGCCGACGTCCTGGAGAAGCTGCGCGCCGGGGCCAGCCTGGTGCAGCTCTACACCGGCCTGGTCTACGGAGGGCCCGGCGCGGTGGTGCGCATCCTCAGGGACCTCAAAACCCTGCTGGCCGCGGGCGGCTTCCCGAGCGTGGCCGCGGCCGTGGGGGCCGGAGTGGAGGAAGCCGTATGACCGAACTCATCGTGGCCTTGGACGTGGACACCATCCACGAGGAGGAGTCCCTGCTCGAGCGGCTCAAGGGCACCGTCACCTTCTACAAGGTCGGCCTGCGCCTCTTCACCGCCCACGGCAAGCGCGCCGTGGACCTCGTGCACCGGTTCGGGGGCCGGGTGTTCCTGGACCTGAAGTTCCACGACATCCCGCAGACCGTGGCCCACGCGGTGGCGGAGGCCCAGAAGCTGGGCGTGGAGGCGGTGTCTTTGCACCTTTCCGGAGGCGGGGCCATGCTCAAGGCCGCGGCCGAGGTCCATCCGCGGCCCAAGCTCTGGGGCGTGACCGTGCTGACCAGCCTGGGGGCCCAGGACCTGCGCGTGGTGCACCCGCGCACCACCCTGACCACCTTGGTCAAGAACCTCGCGCGCCTGGGCTGGATCAACGGCATCGACGGCACCATCTGCTCGGGCCACGAGGTCGCGGCCCTGCGCCGGGCCCTGCCCCACCTGGACATGCGCTTCATCACCCCGGGAATCCGCCCGGCCGAGAGCGGGTCCCAGGACCAGAAGCGGGTCATGACGCCGGGCCAGGCCGCGGCCCTCGGCGTCAACTGCATCGTGGTCGGCCGGCCCATCACCCGCGCCCTGGAACCCCTGAAGGCCGCCCAGGGCATGCTCGCCGAGATGCGCCACGCCGCGGCCGGAGCCCTGGAGAAGCCATGAACGAGACTCCCGTCCTGTCGTCTCAGGAGCTGCGCAGCCTGCTGGTGGAGACCGGCGCCATGCTGGAGGGGCACTTCCTGCTGTCCTCGGGCCTGCACAGCGACCGCTACATGCAGTGCGCCCTGCTCCTGGCCCACCCCCGGCACGCGGCTCGCCTGGGCGCGGCTTTGGCCCGGCTCTGCCCGACGCCCCCGGACCTGGTGCTCTCCCCGGCCCTGGGCGGCGTCATCATCGGGCAGGAGACGGCCGCCGCGCTGGACGTGCGCGCCTACTTCGCGGAACGCGAGGGCGGGGTCA
>JAQUNT010000445.1 GCA_028717525.1 Elusimicrobiota bacterium | reverse complement strand
GGGCAGGGCCCGGGTCCTGTCTCTGGCCGAGGCGCACGAGGGGCGCGAAGGTATCGAGCACATCCTGCGCATCACCTACGCCTGCAACGAGCGCTGTCCGTTCTGCTTCATCCCGCGCCGCTCCGCGGTGGACTCCGCCAGCCTGGAGCGCGAGCTCGACGTTCTGGCCCGCAAGGTCGGCCCCCGGGGCACCCTGACCATCTCGGGAGGCGAGCCCGCCCTGGACCCCCGCCTGCCCGCGCTGCTCGCCTACGCGCGCCGCCGCGGCCTGCGCCGCTTCGCGCTGCAGACCAACGGCTGCGGCCTGTCCGAGCCAGGCCGGCTCGAGCAGCTCCTGCGCCTCGGCGTGACCGGCTACGACGTGGCCTTCCACGCCCACGAGCCGGCCCTCTACGACCGCATCACCGCCAGCCGCGGCCAGTACGCGCGGGCCTTGGCCGGACTGCGCAAGCTGCTGGCCTGCCGCTCCTGCGCGGTGACTGCCTGCGTGCTGGTCCTGGCCGGGAACCACCGCAAGCTCCCCGCTATGATGGGCTTCTTGGGCCGGCTCGCGCGGCAGCAGAAGCGCAGCTCCCGCGACCCTCTGCAGATCTGCTTCACCATGCTCAACGGAGCGGGCCACGAGCGGGCGCCCCGCCTGGCCGTGGACCTGGCCTTGGCCGCGCCCTGGCTGGCCCGGGCCCTGGCGCGAGCGCCGCGGGAAGGGCTCCTGGTGCAGCGCTTCACCGGGGAGGCCTCCTTGCCCGCCTGCCTGGCCCCGGACCCGGCCCGGTACGCCTCGGAGCTGAGCTTCGCCCAGGACCGCGTCTTCTACGGCGAGGACTTCGCGGGCTTGGTGGGCCGGGCCAAGCGGCCCTCCTGCCGGGACTGTCCCTACGACGCCCATTGCCTGGGCGTGCCCGCGGAGTACGCCCGGAGGTTCGGCCTGGCCGCGCTCGGAGTGCGCCGTGGCTGAGAGGGTCCGGCACATCACGGCCGGCCCGGCCGCGCTGGCCGAGGCGGCGCGCCTCTTGGGCCTGGCCCGGACAGGCCAGGCTTGGCGGTTGAGCGCCCTGTGCGTGGAGGACGGGAGGAGCGCCCGCCTGGAGCTCAGCGCGGCCGGCCGGCGGCTGGTCCTGGAGCTCGGTCCGGGAAAGACCAGCCATAGGTTGGGGCGGGCCTTCGCGGCGCGCCTGGGCCGGCGCGGCTTGACGCGCCTGCGGCGCCTGGTCGAGCGGGACCCGGACTCGTTCGCCGAGACCTTGGCCGAGGGGAGCGGCGAGCAACGCCTCAAGTTCCCCTATGTGGGTGCGCCCATCGGCCTCCAGGAGGCCGGCTGGAGGAACTTCTTCTGCGACCAGGACTTCGAGGTCCTCATGGAGGCTCCGGAGGCGACCTTCAATAAGACCGTTACCGTGGAGTACGCGGACCTGGAGTGCTTCTACGCCCGGCCCGGCATCAGCTTCCGGGAGTGGAACTTCCTGGACTGGCCGGATCAGTGCGTGGTCCCCGACGGCGCGGGCGAGAAGGCCTTCGTCGCGGCCGAGCTCGAGGAGCGGGACATGGTCCTGGGCACCGGGGGCAAGGCCGACGACTTGGTCGCGGAGGTGCGCCGGCTGGCCTCGGCCGGGAACTTCGTGGTGGTCACGCACCTGTGCACGCCCATCGTCATGGGCGAGGACTTCCAGAGGCTGGCGCGGCGCTGCGAAGTGGAGGTCGGCGCCACGGCCGTGGGCTGGAGCCAGAAGGACCGCGACCGCCGGGACAACTTCGGCGACTACTTCCGCTCCCTGCTGGGACGGCGCGGCTTCTTCTCCGGCCCCGGCGACCCCGGCGCCGTCAACCTCTTCCACTTCCCCGAAGCTTGCCGGGAGGAGGACCTGCGGCCCCTGCTCCAGGAGACCGGGCTGCGGGTCAACGTCTGCGCCTTCCCGCGTGTGGATTTCCCCTCCTTGCAGGGCCTGCCCAGAGCCCGCTGGCAGGTCTTCTGCGCCAAGCCCTCCTACCCGGACAAGCTGCGCGAGATCCTGGAGCGTTCCGGCCGCCCGGTCCTGGCGGTGCGCGCGCCTTACGGCGTGGCGGGCACGCGGGAGTGCCTGGCGGCCGTGGCGGACGCGGCCGGCCGGGGGCGGCGCTTCGCCCGAGCCTGGCAGCGCCGGCTGCGGGAGTTCCAGCCGGGCTTCGACGAGCTGCGGCGGGAGGCGGCGCGCTACCGGCTGGCCTTCGTGGTCTCGCAGGCCAGCCTGCCCCGCCTGCTGCAGCTGCGCTACGGGCACGGAGCGCCTTTGGCCGCCATGGTCCAGGAGCTGGGCTTCGGCGTGGACCTGCTCTGCTATGACCGGCACGGGGCTGCGCCGGAGCTTCCCGCGGGCCTCGCCGGAGCCCGGGTGACCATGTTCCGCAGCCCCTGGGAGCTGCAGCGCGCCCTGCGGGAGGGGGAGTTCCAGGCCGTGTGCTCGGACATCCGGTTCGACTGGCGCGTCAGCCGGGCGGGCAAGGGGCGCTTCTCGAGCCGGGACTTCGAGATGGGCCTGGCCGGCGCGGCGCGCACCGGGGCGCGCCTGCTCGGCGCCTGCCGCAACCCGTTCTTCCGGCGCTACGCCCCTCAGCTGGCCAAGCTGCCGCGGAGGCTCCATGCCTGAAGGGCCCGGAGTGCGCCTCAACATGCCCTTCCTGCACGGGGTCTACGCGGCCTTCAACGCCATCCCGGACGCCTGCTTCCTGGGCGACGGGCCGAGCTGCGTCTTCTCCAAGGCGGAGCAGATCCACGGCCGCCACGACCTCTTCTCCACCCTCCTCTCCTGCGCGGGCGACCACCGCATCCAGTACTCCGGGGTCAACGTCTTCACCATCTCGGGCAACCTGGAGGCCGAGCTCGCCGCGGGCCTGCGGCGCATGGCCGCCTGGCCCCACTGCGGGGTCCTCTTCACCGGGGCCATGCCCATGTGCGCGATCGCGGGCACGGACTACGGCCGGATCCTGCGCGAAGCCCTGGCCGGGGCGCGCCAGCCCGCCTTCCTCATCCCGCGGCGCTCCGCCGTGAGCGGGGACTGGCTCGACGGCTACGCCGGCCTGCTGGAGGTCCTGGCCAAGGGCATGGACCTCTCCGGCGCCCGCCCCCGGTCGGACCAGGTGGCGGTGGTGGGCTACCTGATGGACCGCAACGAGGGCGACCACGAGGGCAAC
>JAQUNT010000444.1 GCA_028717525.1 Elusimicrobiota bacterium | reverse complement strand
GCTGCCGGGGCTGCTCCAGGGCGGGCCGGAGGACGCGGGCTTGTGGCTGGAGCAGGCGGACCTGGCCTGGCGCGCGAAGGACCGCAAGCTCGCCCGGGAGTCCTTGGCGCGGGTGCGCAAAGAGAGGCTCGACGCTCGGCAGAGGGCGAAGATGCGCGGCCTCTGCGTGGACCTGGGCGAGTACCGTGCCGCTCTGGAGCTAGAGCCGGACCCGCTGGAACAGGCGGAGCTGGCCCGGCGCGCGGGCGACCGGACGCTGGCCCTGGAGGCCTTGGCGCGCGCCCGGCAGCGGCCGCTCGACGCGCGGGAGCTGGCGCGGGCGCGCGGGATGTACGCGGAGCTCGGCGAGTACCGCGCCGCCCTGGAGCTGCATCCGGGCCTGCTGGAGCAGGCGGACCTGGCCGCGCGCGCCGGGGAGCGCCGGCTGGCGCTGGAGTCCTTGGCCCGCGCCCGGGCCGGGAAGCTCGACGCGCAGGAGCTGGCGCGGGCGCGCGGGATCTACGCGGGTCTGGGAGAATACCGACCGGCGCTGGCGCTGCTCCAGGAGGCGCTCCCGAGCTCTCCGGAGGACTCGAAGCTGTGGCTGGAGCAGGCGGACTTGGCCGCGCGCGCGGGAGACCGGGGCTTGGCTCTGGAGTCCCTGGAGCGGGCGCGGGCCTTCGGCCGGAAGGACGACAGGCTGAAGACCGCGCTGATCTATCAGGAATTGAGGATGTTCGGGCCGGCGTTGGAGCTGCTGCGGCGATTGGCCGAGGAGCAGCCTGGAAACGCCGGGCTCCTTTCCGAGCTGGGGGTCTGCCTGCATCTGAGCGGCGCGACGCCCGAGGCCATCCGGCAGCTGCGTGCCGCGATCGCGCTGGATCCGGATCGCTTGCCGGCTTACCTCACCCTGGGCTATATCTACACCGAGAGCCGCCGCGACCAGGAAGCTCGGGACGTCTACTCCGCGGCTCTGGCCCGGCCTCCCGCACCCGGACAAGAGGCCCTGCGCAGACTGCTGACCGACGCGCGGGGCCTTCTGCCGCCGGACCGATGACCTGGAGCTGAGCCGGCTTCAGGCGCAGAGGCGGGCGACCAGGGGCATGAGGGTCTCGATGCGCGAAGGCTTGGCGAGCAGGTCCACGGCGCCCAGCTCCGGCGCCCGGCCTTCCAGGTTGGCCAGGACCGTGATGACGGCCACGGGGATCCTGGCCAGGTCGGGGTCCTCCCGCTGGACTCTGAGGAATTCCCAGCCGTTCATCTCGGGCATCATCAGATCCAGCAGGATCAGCCCCGGCCGCCGGGCCTGACCGCGCAGGCAGGCCAGGGCCTCCCTGCCGTTGCCGGCGGCGAGCGTCTCGTAGCCTTGGGCGGATAGGGCGGCGCAGAGCATGCCGCGCACCGCGGCGTCGTCATCGACGACCAGGACCGCGGGCACGGGTCAGGCGGCCGGGGCCGCCTGGGGCAGGCGCAAGGTGAACGTGGAGCCTGCGCCGACGCGGCTGCGGACCTCGATGTCGCCCCCGTGCTTCCTCGCGATGGCGCGCGCGATGGGGAGCCCGAGCCCGAGCCCTCCGGAGAGGAATTCGGTCGTCCCGGAATGGTGCTCGATGACGTTCTGGAGCTGGTGGAATTTCTCGAATATGCGCTCGTGCTCCTCGGCCGGGATGCCGATGCCCGTGTCCGAGACGTCCACGGCGCAGGCGTTCTCGACGGCCGAGGCGGCGATGGCGATCCGGCCCCCGTCCGGAGTGAAGCGGATGGCGTTGAGGACCAGGTTGAGGAAGGCCTGCGCCAGCTCGTCGGGATCGCCCGTCACCTCCAGCCGGCCGCCGGGCAGGTCGAGCTGCAGGGTCTGGTTGCGGTGGGCGCTGAAGGCGCGCAGGCCGGCCGCGCGCTCTCGGACCAGGTCGTTGAGATCGAATCTGACCTTCTTGGCCGGCAGGGAATCGGATTCCGCCTGGCTCATCTGGATGATGCTTCGGGAGACCTCGAGCAGGCGCTCCACGCCGCGGCACAGCGGCGCGATCATCTCGGAATCGGACTCCTGCTTGAGGAGCTCGCTGTAGCCGAACACGCAGGCCAGGGGCGTGTAGAGCTCATGGGCCGCCACGATGAGGAAGCGGCTCTTCATCTCCTCCTTCTTGGCCAGCTCGAGGTTGCGCTTCTCCAGCTCCTCCACCTTGGCCACCAGCTTGCGGACCAGGATCTCGTTGTACTCCTTTAGGTAGACGGGCTCCGGCTGGGCGGAGCTGTCCGCGGCGGTGCCGCGGGGCGCCGGCTGTCCCAGCAGAGGCCGCACGACTTCCATGATCTTCCGGGGCTCGGCGGGCTTGGTCAGGAAGGCGTCGGCGCCCTGCTTCAAGGCGAACTGCTCGTCCTGGACGTCGCTGTACGTGGCGGTGAGGATCACGAAGGGGATGGCGGAGAGCTGCGGGTCGGTCTTCCACCTGCGGCACAGGGTGAACCCGTCCATGACCGGCATCAGGACGTCGGCGACGACCAGGTCGGGGGGGGACTGTCGGGCGAGCTCCAGGGCCTGCGCGCCATTCTTGGCGATCTGCACGGAATGGCCGTGGCCCCGGAACAGGGACTGCAGCAGGTACCTGTTCTCGGCCTTGTCATCAACGATCAAGATCATGCTCATCGCAAGTCCATAGGCCGGCTCCTCCGCGGCGGCGAGTCGTATGATAGCATTCCAGAGCCCCGGGCCTAAGGCCTATTCCGGCCTGGGCCCATTAATGCTCTAATCGGGACCGGTGGCCCTGGATAATCGGACGCGCCGGGGCTACAATCCTGATTAAGGATTCGCCACCGGTGATGAGCATGGCCAGACGCGGAAGCCGCCCAGGTCTCAGAAGAGCGCTCAGCGCGCTCCTCATCAGCGCCCTGCTGCTGGCCCAGCAGGGCCTCGTCCTGCAGGCCTACGCCCAGACCAAGGTCGAGGCCGTCGCTCCCGTCAGCGCCGCGGGCCAGGTCGGGGCCGTCGGGACCAGCCTGGGCTCGGCCGCCTCCCTTTCCAACGCCGGCCTCGCCGCGCCTTCTGGGCTGAGCCTGTCCCAGCCCGGCCTGGGCACCGTGCCCACGGTCATCCCGCAGGGCGCCAATGCCTCCGCCTCTTTGCTCGCCGCGCCGGCGCCTCTGGCCGCGCCCGCGGTCTCCCCGGTCCCGGCCCAGGCCGCGACCTC
>JAQUNT010000443.1 GCA_028717525.1 Elusimicrobiota bacterium | reverse complement strand
CCGCGATCGGCGTGCCCACGATGTCCGCCCCGCGCACCGCCTGGTCCGGGCGCCCGTCCGCGTAGACCTTGTGGACCAGCAGCGGCTGGACCTTGAAGGCCTGCACCCCTTCCCGGCCGGTCATGGTGTAGCCGCCCGAGATGTCGTCGAAGACCAGGCCGAAGGGCTTCCGCTGGCGGGCCAGCTCTTCGAGCAGCAGTTGCCGCAACCGCGCGTAAGGCACGGCACGGGCGGCCTCCACGATGGTGTTGCCCATGCGCGCCACGGTGGCGTGGCCCGGCTCGCGCCGGCCGTGGCCGTTGGAGCGGGGGAAGCCCTTGATGGGCATGCGGTTCATGAGGAAGCCGCGCAGGATGCCCTTCTCGACCAAGGTCACCCGCTGGGCCGGGATGCCCTCGTCGTCGTACCTGTAGGCGCCGCGCAGGAAGGTCCCCTGGAAGCGCGACAGGGTCGGGTCGTCGTAGACCGAGACGAGGTCCGAGACCACGGGCTGGCCGAGCTTCTTGGTGAAGGTCTGGCCCTCGCTCTCCTTCTTCTGGCGCTGGCCCTCCACGCGGTGGCCGAAGATCTCATGGAAGAAGACCGCGGCGGCGCGGTTCTTCAGGATGACCGGGCCCGCGTAGGGCTCGATGAGCGGCGCCTCCCGCAGGGCCTTGAGCTCGGCGACGGACTGCTCCATGTCGCGCGCCACGGCCTCGTCCGAGGGCAGGTCCTCGAGGCGGTCGGCGTCGTAGCTCTTGAAGCGGTAAAGGTCCATGCCGTCCGTGGTGCGCGAGGCCAGCCGGTAGGACAGGCGCAGGTAGAGGTTGCCCGTGCGCACGGCGGCGCCTTCGCTGGACACCAAGCGCCGGTCCACGCGGCTGAGCTCCAGGCCCGCCCCGGAGTCGTAGACGAAGGAGAGCGCCTTGAAGCGGTCCGAATAGCGCCTGAGCTTGGCGCGCCAGAGGGAACGATCGAGCTGGGGCGACGCCACGACATCGGAATGCCTGGCCGCGGGCCCCTCCTGGGAGAAGTCCGGGGAGCGGTCCTCCTCCTCCGCGGTCACGGCCCGGTTGGTCTTGACCTTGGTGAAGCGCTCCAGGGCGGCCTTGAAGGCGGCGTCGGTCTGCTGCCAGATCGCGGCGCGCAGGGCCGGGACGTCCCCCTCGATCGGGATGCGCACCTTGCCGCGCCGAGCGCTGTCCATCCAGGAGTCCCGGCCCTTGATCTCGTGGGTGTTGTCGAGAGCCCGCGAGCCGACCCGCGCGTCGACGTCCAGGGTGCGGCTCACGCTCTGCGCGTCCGTCTCCAGGCCTCCCAGGCTCGCGGAAAGCCAGTCGTCCGCCGAGTCGGTCACCTCGTAGTCCAGGTAGTAGAGCGGCGCCGACTCCGCGCGGCCGAGCTGGGAGAAGGACCGGGAGAGCTCTGCCTGCATGGCGGCGAGCACCGGGTCCGCGGCGCGGGCCGGCCCCGCGGCCAGGACCAGGGCCGCCGAAAGCAGACCGAAGCCGGCATGACGCATACGCACCATCATACCATCTCCGGAGCTCCTGCCGCGTGCGGAGCCTTCAGTCCTGCTCTCGCGCATGGAGGATCAGAGCTTGAAGCCCAGGGCCTTCCCCATGGCGCGCAGCTGTGCCATGAGCTCTTCGAGCTGGCCGGGCAGGAGCGACTGGGGTCCGTCGCAGAGGGCCTCGTCCGGACGGTCGTGGACCTCGATCCTGAGCCCGTGGGCTCCGACCGCGGCCGCGGCCCGGGCCAGGGGCGCGACCTTGTCGCGCAGGCCGGTGCCGTGGCTGGGGTCCACCAGGATGGGCAGATGGCTCAGCTTCCGTATGACCGGCACCACGTTGAGGTCCAGCGTGTTCCTGGTGTGGTCCGCGAACGTGCGTATCCCGCGCTCGCAGAGGATGACCTGGCGGTTGCCTTCGGCCATGATGTGCTCCGCGGACATGAGCCACTCGTCCACGGTCGCGGACAGGCCCCACTTGAGGAGCACCGGCTTGGCGAGCTTCCCCGCCTCGCGCAGCAGCGCGTAGTTCTGCATGTTGCGCGCCCCGATCTGGATGATGTCCGCGCACCGGTCGACCGCTTCCAGGCTCTCCTGATCCAGGGCCTCGGTGACGATGGGCAGGCCCGTCTCCTCGCGCACCGCGGCCAGGATGTCGAGAGCCGGGGCGCCCAGCCCCTGGAAAGCGTAAGGCGACGCTCGGGGCTTGAAAGCCCCGCCCCGGAAGATGTGGGCCCCGGCTTTCTTGACCAGACGCGCGATGCGCAAGGCTTGCGCCTCGCTCTCGATGGCGCAGGGGCCGGCGATGACGACCAGCGCGTCGGTGCCTATGGCCAGGCCGTTCTGGAGGCGCACCACGGAGTCTCCCCGCTTGAAGTCCCGGCCCGCCAGCTTGTAGGGCTTGGACACGGGGATGGCCTGCTTGACCCCGGGCAGCACCTCGAAGAGGCTGGGGTCGAGCGGGCCGGCATTGCCGGTGATCCCCACGGCGATGCTGCTGGCTCCCGGGATCACGTGGGCCTTGTAGCCCAGCTCCCCGATGCGCTTGACCACAGCGTCGAGCTGCTTCTGCGTGTGCGCCGCGTCCATGACTAAGAGCATCGCTGTCCTCCCCTCCGCAGGGCCCGGATCATGCCCTCGGCAAGAGCCTTCATCTTGCGCGCCGCGGCCTCCGGCTTGCGGCCTTCCGCGAGCCGCACCAAAGCGCTGCCCACCACCACCGCGTCGGCGTGCCGGGCCAGGCTGCGCGCCTGTTCGGGCCGGGCTATGCCGAAGCCCACGGCCACGGGCTTGCCCGCGGCCCGGCGCACGGCCGCCAGCTCCCGGACCAGCGACGCGGGCAGGTCCCGGCTTTCCCCGGTGACGCCGAGCCTGGAGATATAGTACACGAAACCGGTCGCGGCGTCCGCGATGAGGCGCAGGCGCGAGCGGGTGGTGGTGGGCGAAGCCAGGAACACCGTATCCAGGCCTCGGACCGCCAAGCAGGTCCGGTAGGCGCGGGCTTCCTCCGGGGGCAGGTCCACGACCAGGACCCCGTCTATGCCCGCGGCCGCGGCCCGGCTCGCGAAAGCCTCCAGCCCCATGCGCAGCAGGGGGTTGCAGTAAGTGAAAAGCACCAGCGGGACCCGGCCCCCCTCTCGGCGGTAGCGGGCCGCGAGATCCAGGACGCGGGCCAGGCTCG
>JAQUNT010000442.1 GCA_028717525.1 Elusimicrobiota bacterium | reverse complement strand
CCTCAAGGCCCTGCGCGAGGCCGACCCCAACGTGCGCGCCATCATCGTCTCCGGCAACAGCCAGGCCCGCATCCGCGAGGAAGTGCTCAAGGCCGGCGCCGTGGACCTCCTGCCCAAGCCCATCGAGCTCGACGCCCTGCGCCGGATCCTAGGCAAGGTCGCCCCCCATGCAGATAACGCCTGACGATCAGAAAGCCATCCTCGGCCTGCTGGAGAGCGGCATCGGGGCCAGCACGTCCAAGCTCGCCGCGATCTCGCGGACGCAATGGACCATCAAGGCCACCGCGCTCAAGGCCTACGCCACGGCCGAGGACTTCGCCCAGCTGGGCCAGAGCGGCCAGTCCTACTACGGCGCCTACTGTTCCTCTCCCGGCCGCGTGTTCCTGTCCTATTTCACCTCGCTTTCCGCCGGCCTGATGACCCAGGCCTTCCTGGCCAGCCGCCGCCGGGGGGTGGAGGCGACCCCCCAGATGCAGGACGTGGCGGTCGCCGAGGTCTCCAACATCGTCATCAACGCCATCGCCACGGTCCTGGCCGACCGCTGCGGCATGGCCTTCATCCTCTCCGCGCCGACCAGCGTGCGCGGCACGGGCGCGGAGATCGTCCAAGCCGCCTTCGGCGCCCTGAAGCCCGTGGGCAAGATCTTCAGCGTCACCATCAGCCTCTCCTCCCACGACATCGCGGCCGACTGCACCTTGATGATGATGCTCGACGACCTCATCGTCAACTTCATCCTGAACGCCCTCGACCGGTAGGTCGGATGGCCCCCAAGGTTCTGCTCTTCGACATCGACGGCACCTTGGTGCGGGCCGGGGGCGCGGGCCGCAAGGCCCTCAACGAGGCGACCTTGAAGCTCTACGGCAAGGAGCGCGTGTGCAGCGAGTTCTCCTTGGCCGGACGCACGGACCTCTGGAACTTCGCCACGGCCTACCGCCTCGCCACCGGCCGCAAGCCGAGTCAGCCCGCCGTGGCCCGGCTCTACCGGGAGTACCTGCGCCTGCTGCCCCGCCACGTGCGCCGGGCGGCCCGGGAGAAGACCTACATCCTGCCCCCCGGCATCAAGACCCTGCTCAAGCGCCTGCGGCGCGAGCCGGGGCTCCTCCTGGGCCTGGGCACCGGCAACCTGGAGGAGGGGGCGCGCATCAAGCTGGGCCCCTCGGGCTTCAACGGCTACTTCCGCTTCGGCGGCTTCGGCTCGGACTCCTTCCACCGCGACCTCATCCTGAAGAAGGCCGTGCGCCGGGCCTGCGCGCACGCGGGCCTGCGCATCCGGCCCCAGGACGTCTTCGTGATCGGAGACACCCCTTTCGACGTCTCGGCCGGCCGCAAGGCCGGGTACAGGACCGTGGCCGTGGGCACGGGCTTCGCCTCCTGGGCGGAGCTGAAGCGCTCGCGGCCGGACCATCTGGCGCGCGACTTCCGGGGGGTGGACAAATGGCTGAAATGGTTCGGGATGGGGAGCTCGCGGGCCGCCTGGCGGCGGCCTCGGCCAAGGCCGCGGCCCTGCCCGCGCACGAACGCGCGGCGGTCCTGACGCGCATCTCCGAGGGCCTGGCCAAGCGCGCCGAGGAATTCGCCCGGCTCATCTGCGCGGAGGTGAAAAAGCCCATCAAGGACGCGCGGCGCGAGGTGGCGCGCGCGGTCTTCACTTTCCGCTGGGCCGGGCAGGAGGCCCTGCGCCTGGGCGGGGAGGTCATGCCCCTGGACCTGGAGCCGGGCTCCGAGGGCCGCCTGGCCCTGACCCGGCGCTTCCCGCGCGGGCCGGCCCTGCTGATCTCGCCCTTCAATTTCCCTCTCAACCTGGCGGCGCACAAGATCGCTCCCGCCATCGCGGTGGGCGCCCCCTACGCGCACAAGCCCTCCTCCTTCGCCCGGCGCACGGCCGAGGAGCTGGGCCGCCTGGTCGCGGCCTCGGGCTGGCCGGCCGAGGCCGCGGCCGTGGTCGCGGTGGGCGGAGCGGCGGCCGAGGCTTTGGTCAAGGACGAGCGCTTCGGCGTGCTCTCCTTCACGGGCAGCGGGGCCGTGGGCTGGAGGCTCAAGTCCTTGGCCGGCAAGAAGGCGGTCCTGCTCGAGCTGGGCGGCAACGCGGGCGTGTTCGTGGGCGAGGACGCGGACCTGGAGCCGGCCGCGGCGCGCTGCGCCTGGGGCGCCAACGCCTACGCGGGCCAGGTCTGCATCAAGGTGCAGCGCATCTTCGTCCACGAGAAGGTCTACTCCCGTTTTAAGGACCTCCTGCTGCGGAAGGTCGCCGCGCTCAAGGTCGGCGACCCGTCCGACGAGCAGACGGACGTGGGGCCGCTCATCACGGAAGCCGAGGCTTTGCGCGTGGAATCCTGGGTCCAAGAGGCGGTCTCGGCCGGGGCTTCCGTGCTCTGCGGCGGCAAGCGCAGGGCGGATTTCTTCGAGCCGACCGTGCTGGAAGGCGTGCCCGAAAGCTGCCGGGTGAGCTGCGACGAGGTCTTCGGCCCCGTGACCATCGTGGCGCCGGTGTCCTCCCCGGAGGAAGGCCTGCGGCGCCTGGCGGACACCCGCTACGGCCTGCAGGCCGGGCTCTTCACCAAGGACCTGAACGTCATCATGCGCTTCTGGGAGCGGCTGCCTGTGGGCGGCATCATCGTGGGCGACGTCCCGACCTTCCGCTCCGACGCCATGCCCTACGGCGGCGCCAAGGACTCGGGGATCGGGCGCGAAGGCGTGCGCTTCTCCATGGAGGAGTACACGGAGCTGCGCACCTTGGTCCTGCGCCCCTAAATTCGATATCCTATCCGGCATGGCACAGCAGAAACCCGGCAGCAGCAGCGGCATCGCCACCAGGGCCCAGGACTACGGCCAGTGGTACCTAGACGTCATCAAGCACGCGCAGCTGGCCGAGCCCTCGGCCGTGCGCGGCTGCATGGTCATCCGGCCCCACGGCTACGCCATCTGGGAGAAGCTCCAGCGCGAGCTCGACGACCGCTTCAAGTTCACCGGCCACCAGAACGCGTACTTCCCCATGTTCATCCCGCTCTCCCTGATGGCCAAGGAGGAGGCCCACGCCGCCGGCTTCGCCAAGGAATGCGCGGTGGTCACGCACTATCGCCTGAAGTCCGTCAACGGCAAGGTGGTCCCGGACCCCGAATCCCAGCTCGACGAGCCCTTGATCGTGCGGCCCACCAGCGAGACCATCATCTG
>JAQUNT010000441.1 GCA_028717525.1 Elusimicrobiota bacterium | reverse complement strand
CCCTTTGAATCATTCCGCTGTGTATTTCAGCATCGACCCCGGGAAGCGTCAATGGCCCATACACAATATCCGCTCTTTCGACCGAGAGGGGAACATCCCCCTCGACGAGGGCCGCTACGGGGTTTGCGGCGAGCTCGCCGCCTTCGTCCTGCCGCAGGTCAAGAGCATCCTGGGCCGGAAGTATTCGGTCCAGGTCATCAAGGCTTCGGAGTCCAATTACTTCCCTGAAGGCAACGGTCTGCACTTCGTCGTCCTGATCACCGACCTAGCCCATCCCGAGAAGGCCTATATCCTGGACCCCTCCTTCCGGCGCTACGGTCCGGCCTACCGGTTCAGGAACTACTCGTTCTTCGCCGAGGTGAAGTCGTTCATGCGCACGAGCCACCGCGACATGCAGAACGAGGCGGGGGGGGGCGCCCCGCTGATCATACAGAAGGGGCACATGATGATCCTCAGTCTTGAACCGATCAACGGGAGATTCGACCTCGATAACCATGTCGTCTTGCTGACCCTCCTCAAGAAGAACGAGTATGAGGGAGAGAGGGTCCTGGCTTTTGTCCGCGAGGCCGGCGGCATCAACGAATATGAGAATATGGCCCGTCTGCACGAGTTTTTGGGCGAGGACCTGTACCGGAAGCTGCGCTCGCGGCTGAGGGATCTTTTCACGCGGCTGCCGGCCGATTCCGTCACGCTGGGCGCTCGCCGCCGATCCTCCCGGCGATGACGTCCTATCCGCCCGCCAGGTCCGGCGGACCGCGACCTTGTAGCCGTTGATCATCTCCGGAAGCCGCTTGGTGTTGCGCTCCTGGCCCGGCGGGATGGGCGCCCCCCCGGCCGCCGGCATCGGCGCGGCTTGGACCGCGGCTGGCCCCGCGGGGATCAGGGAGCCCCGCAGGTTCAGGGGCAAGGCCCGGACCTGCATGCGTCCTCTGCGACGGCTGGATGTCATCGCGCCGGTCGCGGCGCAATCAACCCCATGCTGGCGCTTGCCGCGTCGGAGGGGCATGGGCCGCTCGGGAAGCCCGGCTCAAGCAGACGGCCCCTGCGCCCGTTGGGCACACGAAGCCGTTCGGGTCCCAGGACGCGGAGAGAGAGCCGGCCGGCCACTTATGTTGCCCCCGCCACTTTCGATTGCCGGCCCCCCTCGCACCCCGAAATATCAACGTCGCGGCGGGTGGGATTCCCCTCTAGGCAGCGGCCGCACTACGCAGGCTGATCGCTGCCGGGAGGATTGGGATTCGTTCATCCTCCACCTGGTCCGCCGCGTACGAGACAGCCGGATCCGGGCCGATCCTCGGGACGGGCGCGGGCGGCGTCGGACTGCGCGCGCAGGAAAGGAAGATGCCTGTAGAAGAATGCCGCGGGGTCCTGGGCGTCGAGCTCGGCGTCGCCGCAGCGCGTCTTGCGACCTCATCCGTCCCGAGAGTATAATAAATGGCCTCCTGCGCCATACCACTCCATGCCGTTGACGAGCATCCTGATCCCCTGCTGGAACGCCCTGGAACTCACGCGGGTCAGCTTGGCGCGCCTGCTCCGGGACACGACGCGCCCCTACGAGCTCATCCTCGTCGACAATGGATCCCGGGACGGGACCGCGTCCTGGCTGGGCCGCTGGGCGCGATCGGCGCGGCGCCGGTTGAAAGGCCCGCGCCGGATACTCATCCTGAGCAATGCGGCCAATCGCGGCTATGCCGCGGCCATGAACCAAGCCTTGGGCCGCGCCCGGGGAGAGTGCCTGCTCTTCGGGAACGCCGACGCCGCGCCGACCCCGGGCTGGCTGGAGGCGATGCAGGAGGCTTTGGCGCGCGGCGGCCGAGTGGGCGGCGTCTCCCCCTGCGCGAACACGCCGGCGGCCCGGGACCGAGGCTGGTCCGCCCCCCCTTGGTACGATGACCTCCCCGGACTGGACCGCTTCGCCGCCGCGGCGGCCCTGGCGCCGAGAGCGCGCGCCTTCATCCCGGCGCCGGGCTTCGTGCCCGGCTTCTGGTTCCTGACCTCCCGACGGGTCCTCGACCGGGTCGGGGTCTTCGATGAGCGCTTCTTCCCCGGAGGTTTCGAGGACTGGGACCTGCAATGGCGGATGCGCCGCGACGGCTACGCCGTCGGATTCGCCGGGCGCGCCTACGTCCATCATGTCTGGTTCGGCTGCGCGGCGCGCAACGGCCTGAGCGAGAAGCGCCTCTACGGGAAAACCCGGCTGGCGCGATTCCTCGCGCTCCGCCCCGACGCCGCGGGGCTCCCTTTCCACATCCTGGTCCCCGGCGAGCAGCCAGCGGCCCGCCCGGCTGCGAGGCCCTGATCGGCCAGCTCGTCATGGAGCGCCTCGACCTCATCCCGGACCCCGTCCTGCGCACCCTCACGGTGCGGCCCGAGTCGCCCTTGCGCCCCACCCTCAAGATGAAGGGGCTGATCCCGGACCTCCTGTAGCGGCCGCTGCAACGGCGTCTCGACACCGCGCCTTTGGTACAATTCCCGCCATGACCGGCCTGACCCTGCGCTCCCCCTTCCCGCCCGCCGGCGACCAGCCCGCGGCCATCGCGCAGCTGACCCGCCGCCTGCGCGAGGGCGCCCGGCACCAGGTCCTGCTGGGCGTGACCGGCTCGGGCAAGACCCTGACCGCCGCGCACGTGCTCGCCGAGCTGCAGCGGCCGGCACTGGTGATCTCGCCCAACAAGGTCCTGGCCGCCCAGCTCTACGCCGAGTTCAAGGCCCTGTTCCCGGAGAACGCGGTCGAGTTCTTCATCTCCTACTACGACTACTACCAGCCCGAGGCCTACGTGCCGTCCACGGACACCTACATCGAGAAGGACTCGGCCATCAACGACCGCATCGACCGCCTGCGCCTCAAATGCACGAGCTCTTTGCTCTCGCGGCGCGACGTGATCGTGGTGGCCTCGGTCTCCTGCATCTACAACATCGGGGCGCCGGAGAACTACCGCAACGCCTCCATCCCGCTCCAGGTGGGCTACCAGACCACGCGCTCCAAGCTCGCCGAGGACCTGGTCAAGATCCACTACGAGCGCAACGAGACCGAGTTCGTGCGCGGCCGCTTCCGCATGAAGGGCTCCATCGTGGACATCTTCCCGGCCTACATGGAGACGGCGCTGCGCGTGGAGCTGAGCGACGAGGGCGTAGCCGCGCTGACCGAGTTCGACCCGCTGACCGGGGACAA
>JAQUNT010000440.1 GCA_028717525.1 Elusimicrobiota bacterium | reverse complement strand
GAACGCGGGACCCAACAAGAACGAGGAGAAGGTCCAGCGCGCCGCCGACCGCGAGGCCTCCGGGGAAGTCCTGGGGATCCGCTATCCCTTCGTCAAGCGCCTCAAGGTCACCCTGCAGTTTTTCTCCGCCCAGCAGCAGCTCTTGGATGAGAAGGTCATGGACCTCAAGCCCAACGATCCCTACAAGTTCGACGCCCCCTGCCCGGGCCGCTGCGGCTCGGGCCGGTTCGACTTCACGGAGGCGGTCGACAACGCGGTGGCCAGGCACCGGACCCTCAGCGCGAGCGGCGGCGTCTGCCCGCAGCCCCTCTTCGCCGGCTCCACGCAGACCTGCGGCTGCCAGGCCAAATGCCGCATCGAGCTGGATTATCTGCCCGAGCCCGCGGCTTCCGCCGGGCCGGGGCCAGCCTCAGTCTGAGGCGGCCCTGAGGACCAGTCTCTCGTAAGCGGCCCGGTCGAAGCCCAGGATGAAGGCCTCGTAGCCCGTCCCGCCTTCGGGACGGGGCCCCAAGGCCGAGTCCCTGCGGCCGGTCTCCACCAGTTCGCCGCGCGCCTCCGTACGGCGCCCCAGGCTCAGCAGCGCTTCGGCCCGCGACAGACGCGCGCTCAGGTAGTCCGGCTCCAGGGCCAAAGCCCGGTCCGCGGCGGCGAGGGCCTGGGGCCATTCCCCCCGGCCGGCCAGCAGCCGGGACCTCTCCTTGGGGTAGACCGCGTTGAAAGGGCTCAGCGACTCGGCCCGGGACAACTGGACCAAGGCCTCCTCGACCCGCGGCGGACGCTGGGAGAGCAGCGCCCAGTAGAGGTCCTCCCGCAAGTACGGGTCCGCCGGGGCCAGGCGCACGGCCCGCAGCAGCGCCTCCGGCCGGCCCGAGGCCTGCCAGAGCCCGACGAGCCGGCCCGGGACCCAGGCCACGGCAGCCAGAAGAAGCCCGGCCCAGGCCAGCGCCCGCCAAGCCGGGAGTCCGGCCGGCGCCGCGTCGGAGGCAGGCTCCCGGGCCACGGCCAGGGCCGAGACATAGAGCAGTCCCAGAGCGGGAAGCTGCAGCATGTTATCGGTGCAGCACTGGACGGACATCGCGGCGAAAGCGGCTAACCCCGCTTCCTGGGTCCAGGTCGAATGCCCCGCAGGCGGGGGCTTGAGCGATGCCCAGAGCGCGGCCAACAGGAGCAGCAGGCCGGGCAGCCCGAGCTCGGCCATGGCCTCCAGGACCTCGCTGTGGGCGTGGTCGGCCCGGGCGCGGAAGTTGACCGGCCCATAGCCGGCGGGGAAGTTGTGCCGCAGGAACTCCTCGGCGAAGCGCCCCGGCCCGGCCCCCAGGATGGGATGGTCCCGGACGCACTCCGCGGCGGCCTTCCAGATCTGCGGCCTCTTGAAGGACTGCGCCACGTCGAGCTTGGCCCAGGTCGCAAAAGCCAGCACGACCGCCAGGACGCCGGCCACGGGCAGCAGACGGCGGCGGCAATCGTTCCTCCACATGAACAGCGCGGAGCCGGCCGCCGCGGCTGCCAGAGCCCCCCGCGAATGCGCCCAGAGCATCTCCATGAGGGCCGCGGCCGCGGCCGCGGCGAGGGCCCAGCGCAGCGCCCCGCGCGGGCCGTCCTGGCGGCGCAGGGCCGCGAAGGCGGCGCTGAACAGGGCCGCCTCCACGAAGCAGGTGTAGTTATAGTAGGGCGGAAGCACGCCGACGCAGGGATAGCCCGGGACCTCGACCAGGACGGCGCAGGCGGCCAGGACCGCGGCGCAGACGGTCAGGGCCCAGAACCAGAGGCGCCGCTCCGCCTCCCCCCATAGGGACGCGGCCATGCCGAAGAAGAGCGCCGCGGCCGCCCAGCGGGATGCGGGGGCCAGGCCGGTGAGGGGCTCGGGGCTGGCGCAGAGGCAGAGACCCAGCCAGCCCAGGAACCAGAGCCAGGGCCTGAGGACCGCGCCGGCCGGGGGGGGCCCCAGCAGGGCGGTCAGCGCGACGCAGGCGAGGGCCGGGGCGGCGAGCAGGGGATCGCGCAGGCCCCCGGCCAGGAAGCCGCAGAACAGGGCGCTGAGCAGGAGGAGGTTCGCGCTCCGGGCGGAGAGCGGCGGCGCGGCGTCGGGCGCGTCCTTCAGAAGGGGAACCGGTACTGCGTCAAGCCGAGTTCCGCCTGGACCGCCTTGACCTCCTTCTGGAGCTCGGCGTTGACCGGCACCCCTTTGTCCCGGCGCTCCAGCCAGGCCAGGTGCTCCTTCTCCCCGGCCGTGTAGATGCGCTCGGCCCCGGGCATCTTCTTGGAGGCGCGCAGCTGCCGGCAGATGTCGCCCGCGGTCTTCTTGAACTCGGCGAGCGGACAGAAAGCCTCGATGTCCACGGCCATGAAGAAGTGCCCCAGGTGGTAAGGCGCCTTCTTGCCCTCCGCGAAGCCCAAGAGGGCCTTCATGAAGCTCCCACCCTGCAGGGCGGCGGAGAGGATCTCCACCACCGCGCAGTAGCCGTAGCCCTTGTAGCCCGCGGTCTCCTCCCCGATGCCGCCCAGCGGGACCAAGGCGGCCGTGCCCTTGACCAGCTCCTGCAGCACGGCCTTGCTGTCCGTGTTGGTCCCCCCCCGGGAATCGATGACCCAGCTCTCGGGCATGGACTTGCCGGCGCGGGCATAGACCTCGATCTTGCCGCGCTGGGTGATGGAGGTCGCGCAGTCGATGACGAAGGGGAAGTCCTCGTCCGTGGGCAGTCCGATGGTCAGGGGGTTGGTCCCCAGCATGTTCTCCACGCCGAAGGTGGGGGCCACGGAAGGCCGCGCGTTGGTGCCCGTGATCCCGATCATGCCGGCCGCGCAGGCCATCAGGGGATAGTAGCCCGCGATGCCGTAGTGCGTGGAATTGCGCACGGCCGCCATGCCCATCCCGTACTTCCTGGCCTTGGCCAGGCACATCTCCATGGCGCGCTTGGCGATGACGTGGCCCATGCCGTCGTGGCCGTCGATGACCGCTGTGGTCGGGCCTTCGCGGACGACCTCGAAGCGGGTGACCGGCCGCTGGATCCCGTCCTTGATGCGATCGTAGTAGATGGTCTTGAAGCGCGCCACTCCGTGCGAGTCGATGCCGCGCTTATCCGAGGTGATGAGCACCTCGGCGCAGATCCTGGCGTCGGCCTCGGGCACGCCGATGCCCATGAAGGCGTCCTTCATGAACCGCTCCATGGTGTCG
>JAQUNT010000439.1 GCA_028717525.1 Elusimicrobiota bacterium | reverse complement strand
CTACATGAACACCTACGGGTTCCACGGCATCCACGGCCGCGCCCTGCCCGTGGCCACGGGCGTCAAGTGCGCCAACCCGGAGCTCCAGGTCTGGGTGGCCACGGGGGACGGCGACGCCCTCTCCATCGGCGGCAACCACTTCATCCACGCCCTGCGCAAGAACGTGGACCTCAAGGTGATCCTGTTCAACAACCGGATCTACGGCCTGACCAAGGGCCAGCTCTCGCCCACCTCCGAGTTCGGCAAGAAGACCAAGTCCACGCCGTGGGGCTCGATCGAGTACCCCATCAACCCCATCAACATGGCCCTGGCCTCGGAAGCGACCTTCGTGGCCCGGGCCGTCGCGGCCGACGCGGCGGGCCTCGCCGAGGTCATCTCCCGGGCGGCCAAGCACCACGGCACGGCCTTCGTGGAGGTCTTGCAGAACTGCGTGGTGTTCAACAACGGCGCCTGGAAGCCGGTGGAGGACAAGGCCACCCGCGAGGACAGGCTCGTGCGCCTGCAGCACGGCAAGCCCCTGGTCTTCGGCGCGGCCCAGGACAAGGGCATCCGCCTGCGCGGCATGGACCCGGAGGTCGTGGAGTTCACGCCGGGCCAGCCCCCCAAGGACCTGATGGTGCACGACGAGAAGGCCGCCTCCCCGCACGGGGCCTACCTTCTCTCCAAGATGGACGACACCCGCTGCCCCATACCGGTGGGGGTCTTCCGCGCCGTGCGCCAGCCCGCCCTGCACGACCTGATGGAGGAGCAGATCATCAAGGCCAAGCAGGCCGCGCCCACCGACCTGCAGGCGGTGCTCAACGGCTCGGAAGAGAGCGGCTCTTGAAGCTGCTCGAATACGAGTCCAAGGAGCTGTTCCGGTCCCGCGGCATCCCGGTGCCGCCTTCGGGCGGGGTGATCCGCACCGCGGCCCAACTGCCCGCGGCCCTGCGGCGGGCGGGCCAGGGCCCCTGGGTCATCAAGGCCCAGGTCCTGGCCGGCGGGCGGGGCAAGGCCGGGGGCATCAAGCTGGCCCGGACCCCGGCCGAGGCCCGCGAGGCGGCCAAGTCGATCCTGGGCATGACCTTGGTGACCCACCAGACCCAGGGCCGGGGCCTCAAGGTTCGCGAGGTCCTCGTGGAGGGCGGCGCCAAGATCGAGCGGGAGCTCTACCTTTCCGTGGTGATGGACCGCAAGTCCTGCGGCCCGACCATCATCGCCTCCGCCGAGGGCGGCATGGAGATCGAGAAGCTCGCCGCGGAGAAGCCCTCGGCCATCCTGCGCCAGGGCGTGGACCCCGCCGTGGGTCTGCCGGATTTCGCGGCCCGGCGCCTGGCCTTCCAGCTGGGCCTGCCGGCGCAGCACGTCCCCGGCTTCTGCCGGCTGGTCAAGGCTTTGGTGGGGCTCTTCCTCGAGTGCGACTGCAGCCTGGTCGAGGTCAACCCCCTGGTGCTCACCCCCAAGGGTCTGCTGGCCCTTGACGGCAAGGTGGTGACCGACGACAACGCCCTGTTCCGCCATCCGGACCTGGCCCAGCGCGTCGACCCCGAGCTCTCCAGCCTGGAGCGCGAGGCCAAGAAGGCGGACCTCTCCTACATCGGGCTCGACGGCTCCATCGGCTGCATGGTCAACGGCGCGGGCCTGGCCATGGGCACCATGGACACCATCGTCCTGGCCGGCGGGCGGCCGGCCAACTTCCTGGACGTGGGTGGGGGGGCCGACGAAGGTCGCGTGACCAAGGCCTTCCAACTCATCCTCAAGGACGCCAAGGTCAAGGCCGTCCTGGTCAACATCTTCGGGGGGATCGTCAAGTGCGACATGATCGCCGCGGGCATCCTGGCGGCGCTCAGGAAGGTCCAGCTGCGCGTGCCCCTGGTCGTGCGCCTGCAGGGGACCAACGTGGAGAAGGGTCGGGAGCTGCTCTCCCAGGCCAAGGTCAAAATCCTCTCCGCCGAGAACCTGTGGGATGCGGCTCAGAAGGCCGTGGAGGTGTCGCGATGAGCATCCTGCTCAACAGAGACTCGCGCCTGGTGGTCCAGGGCTTCACCGGGGGCACGGGGACCTTCCACTCCAAGCAGTGCCTCGAGTACGGCACCAAGATCGTGGCCGGAGTCACGCCGGGCCGCGGCGGCACCACGCACCTGGGCCGGCCGGTGTTCGACACCGTCTCGGAGGCGGTGCGCCAGACCGGGGCGGACGTCTCCTTGGTCTTCGTGCCCGCTTCTTTCGCGGCCGACGCGGTGCTCGAGGCCGCCGACGCCGGGGTGGGCCTGGTCATCTGCATCACCGAGGGCATCCCGGTCCTGGACATGGCCCGGGTCAAGCGCGCTCTGGGCGGCCGCACGCGCATGGTGGGGCCCAACTGCCCGGGCGTCATCACCCCCGGGGAGTGCAAGGCCGGCATCATGCCCGGCTACATCCACAAGCCCGGCCGCATCGGCATCGTCTCGCGCTCCGGCACCCTCACCTACGAGGCGGTCTACCAGACGACGCAGCAGGGCCTGGGCCAGTCCACGGTGGTGGGCATCGGCGGCGACCCCATCGCGGGCTCGAACTTCGTGGACATCCTGGAGCTCTTCGAGGCCGACCCGGCCACGGACGCCGTGGTCATGATCGGCGAGATCGGGGGCTCGGCCGAGGAGGACGCGGCGCGCTTCTACCGCGAGCGCATGAGCAAGCCGGTCTTCGGCTTCATCGCGGGGCGCAGCGCCCCTCCGGGGCGGCGCATGGGGCACGCCGGCGCCATCATCGAGGGCGGCTCCGGGACCCACGCCTCCAAGGTGGCGGCCCTGAGCCAGGCGGGCGTCACGGTGGTCGAGAACCTCAACGAGATCGGCGCCACCGTGGCCAAGGCCCTCAAGCAGAAAGCTTCCGTCTAACGAGCGCTTCGGCTCTTAGGAATCTACTGCTGCGGCTGAGTCCCGGCCGCCGGCGCCGCTCCGCCCTGGGGCATCATGCCCTGCAGCATCTTGCTCATGTCGGGCATGGCCCCGCCGCCCGCGCCCGGGGCGCCTCCGGCGCCCCCGGGCATCATGCCCTGCATCATCTGGCTCATATCGGGAGCGCCCGCGCCTCCGGGCATCTGAGGCATCCCCGCCGGCATCTGCCCCCTTTGTCCCATGCCGCCCATCTGGCCCCTCTGTCCCATCTGCCCCATCTTGCCCACCTGGCCGGCCTGGCCGCCGCGCTGGCCGGAGCCGGTGAAGGTCGACTG
>JAQUNT010000438.1 GCA_028717525.1 Elusimicrobiota bacterium | reverse complement strand
GCCATCATGCTGGTGACCGATGACCAGAAGCACCTCTACTTCAAGGTGGCTTCCGGGGAGAAGGCGCAGACCTTGAAGACCATGACCCTGCCTCTCGGCCAGGGCATCGGCGGCTGGGTGGGGCTGCACCGCAAGCCCGAGGTGGTCAACGACACCCGCACGGACCCGCGCTTCGCCGGCAAGTTCGACAAGGCCTCGGGCTTCGTGACCAAGTCCCTGCTGTGCGTGCCCATGGAGTACCGGGGCGAGCTCGTGGGGGTCGTGGAGGTCCTCAACAAGCGCTCCGGGCCCTACACTCAGGAACATATCGGGCTGCTCTCCAGCCTGGCCAGCCTGGCCTCGGTGGCCATCACCAACGCCAAGGTCATCTCCGAGCAGAAGAACTTCTTCTCGCATATCATGGAGCTGCTGGTCGGGGTCATCGAGACGACCAAGCCCAACATGACCGAGCATCCGGTGCGCTCGGCCCAGCTCGCCTGCGCCATCGGCCGGGCCCTGGGCGTGGAGGACTACGAGTACCGGATGCTCTACTACGCCGGCATCCTGCACGACGTGGGCTACGTGGCGTTCAAGAACCCGCGCCTGCTGGCGGAACTGGGGGTCACCAGCGCCTCGGAGGAGATGCACCCGCTGCTCTCGGTCAAGATGCTCGAAGGCATCAAGATGGTGGAGGGCGCGCTGCCCGCCATCCGGCACCACCATGAGCGCTACGACGGCTCGGGCTACCCGGGCAAGCTCAAGGGCGAGGCCATCCCGCTGGGGGCGCGCATCCTCGGGCTGGTGGAGTCCATGGAGGAGCTGCGCCTCATCGGCCTGCAGGGAGAGGAGCTGGTCAAGCGCGCCCTGCAGGAGGCCGGGGAGGGCAAGGGCGTGCGCTTCGACCCGGCGGTCGTGGAGGCCTTCGTCGCCGTGGTCTCCGACAAGGGCGGGCCCTGGTAGCCATGGGCGAGCCCAGGAAGGTCCGGCACGGGCTGCGCCCGCATCCGCCCACGGGCAAGCTCGAGGAGATGCGGGCGCGGACGCAGAGCGCCCGCACCGGAGGAGGCCCCGAGGCAGCGGCGCGCCAGCACGCCGCCGGCAAGCTCACGGCGCGCGAGCGGCTCGAACTCCTGCTCGACGAGGACAGCTTCGAGGAGACCGACCTCCTGGTCCACGGCCGGGAGGGACGCAAATTCGCCGGCGACGGGGTGGTGGCCGGGTTCGGCCGCGTGTCGGGCCGGCCGCTGTGCGTCTACGCCCACGACTACACGGTGTGGAGCGGCACCATGGGCCAGGCCCAGTCCCGCAAGATCTGCAAGGTCCTCGACCTTGCCTGCGGGTCCGGCATCCCCGTGGTCGCGCTCTGCGACTCGGCCGGCGCCCGGCTCGAGGAGGGGGTCGACTCGCTGGGCGGCTATGGGGAGATCTTCCAGCGGCACGTGGCCGCCTCCGGCTGCGTCCCGCAGCTGACCGCCATCCTGGGACCCTGCGCGGGAGGGGCGGTCTACGCTCCGGCGCTGACCGACTTCGTCTTCATGGTGGACGGCACCAGCCATATGTACATGACCGCCCCCGAGCTGGTGGCCGGGATCGGAGGCGAGGCCTGCGACCCCGAGTCCCTGGGCGGGGCGCAGCTGCACAGCAGCCGCTCCGGAGTCTGCCATTTCCTGGCCCGCTCCGAGCCCGACTGCTTCCGCCAGATGCGCGAGCTCCTGGACTACCTGCCGCAGAACTGGCGCGAGCGCGCCAAGCCGGTCATGCCTTCCGACGACCCGCGGCGCGCCAGTGAGGTCCTGGGCGCGGTCGCCGACATGGACGCCAAGAAGCCCTATCGTATCCACGAGGTCATCTGGGAGATCGCCGACGGCCACCAGTTCCTCGAGGTGCACAAGGAGTTCGCGCGCAACATCGTGATCGGCTTCGTGCGGCTCAACGGCGAGAGCGTGGGGGTCGTGGCCAATAATCCCGCCTACCTCTCCGGGGCTCTCGACATCAGCGCCAGCGAGAAGGCCGCCCGGTTCGTGCGCTTCTGCGACTGCTTCAACATCCCCCTGCTGACTTTGGTCGACGTCCCCGGCTACTGGCCGGGGATGGAGCAGGAGTTCAACGGGCTTATCCGCAAGGGCGCCAAGCTGGTCTACGCCTACTGCCAGGCCAGCGTCCCCAAGGTGACGGTGGTCCTGCGCAAGGCTTACGGCGGGGCCTACGAGGTGATGGGGTCCAAGCACATCCGCGGGGACGTCAACTTCGCCTGGCCCAGCGCGGAGATCGCGGTGATGGGGCCGGCGCGGGCCGTGGACATCCTCTACGCCGAGCGCCTGCAGGCCGCGCCCGACCGGGAGGCCCTGCGCGCGGAGCTCCTGGCCGACTACGTGCGGGACCGCGCCTCTCCCTACCAGGCCGCGCGGCACGGCTACATCGACGAGGTCATCGACGCGCGTCAGACCCGGCCTAAGGTCATCCGCGCCCTGCAGTTCCTGGGCCACAAGAGGGCGGAGCGCATCCCCAAGAAGCACGGCAACATCCCCTTCTGATGGCCAAGCGAGTGGTCGTGCTGGCGGCGGGGCAGGCCCCGGCTCCGCGCGTGGAGGGAGCCGAGACCACCGTCCTCGACCCGGACCGGGCCGAGGCCATGCCGTCTTGCGACGTGCTGGTCCTGCTGGGCGATCCGTCGGCCCAGGGCCGCCACGAGGACCTGCTGGGCCGCAACCTGGGCTGGGTGCAGGCCGCCGCCGCCGCGGCCGCGCGGCGCAGCCCCGGCTGCGCTTTGGTCGTGGCCGCCCGCCCGGTCAACGCCCTGGCCCTGGCCGCCCTGCGGGCTGCCGGCCTGCCGCGCGCCCGCGTCGTGGGCGTGGCGGGCTTGACGGATGAACGGCGCTTGGCCCGCCTCATCGGGAGCGCCATCGGCGTGGCCCCCTCGGATGTGCGGGCCGCGGTGCTGGGGGGCTGCGGCGAGTCCTTGGTCGCCTTGCCGCGGCTGTGGTCCGTGGGGGGCATCCCGGCCGAGGAACTGCTCTCGCGCCGGGACCTGGAGCGCCTGGCGCGGGAGTCCTGCGCGGCGGCGTCGGGCGAGGAGCTCGCCGGCGCCGCCGCGGAGCTGGCCCGGATTCTGACCGGGGGCTGCCGCCGGCTGCGCTCCTGCTCGGTCTTCCTGGACGGGGAGTACGGAGTGCAGGGCCTCTTCCTGGCGGTCCCGGTGGTGCTCGGTCCGGGCGGGGT
>JAQUNT010000437.1 GCA_028717525.1 Elusimicrobiota bacterium | reverse complement strand
CCGCAACCCCTACGAGTGGCAGACCGTGGGCTCCCACGTCACCTGGGGCTGCGGCAACGCGGTGAAGAAGGCCGCCCTGGACGCGCGCGACCAGATCTTCGCCACCGTAGAGCGCACCCTGCACATGGCAAAGTCCGACCTCTACCTGGAGGACGAGTGCGTCAAGTGCCGCACCCGCAGGGGTTGGAAGCTGGCCTTCAAGGACTTCGTCATCACCGGCATCCAGGCCGAGGACCACACCTTCAAGGGCGGCCCGGTCATGGGCCACGGCATGTTCATGCCCGAGTTCGCCTCGGCCATCTCCAACCCGGAGACCGGCCAGGGCGGGCACCCCAACGTGCACTACACCACCGGCGCGGGCGGCATCATCCTGGAGATCGACAGGCAGACCGGGAAGATGAAGGTGCTCAAGGCCGTGCTCGCGGCCGACGTGGGCAAGGCCATCAACCCGGAGCTCATCCGCGGCCAGGTCACCGGCGGCATGCTGCAGGGCCTGGCCACCGTGCTCTACGAGGACATGCGCTTCGACGCCAAGGGCCGCCTGCTCAACGCCAACTTCTCGGACTACAAGATCCCCACCGCCCTGGACATGCCCGAGGAGGTGGTGCCCATCATCATCGAGGCCGCCCAGCCCGACGGCCCCTTCGGGGCGCGCGGGGTGGGCGAGCACACCATGATCCCGGCCGCCTCCATGGTGGCCAACGCGGTCGAGGACGCTTTGGGCATCCGCATCAAAAGCATGCCCATCACGGCCGAGAAGATCGCCTTGGCCCTGCGCGGCAAGAAGTAGCCGCTTGGCCCTGCGCATCGTCGTCGTAGGCGGCGGAGCCTCCGGCCTGGCCGCGGCCATCGCCGCGGCCCGCAGCCCCGCGCAGGTCACTTTGCTGGAGCGCGGGCACGGCCTCGGCCGCAAGGTCCTGGCCAGCGGCGGGGGCCGCTGCAACCTGGGGCACGGCCGCGTGGGTCCGGAGCGCTACCACGGAGCCCAGCCCGCCTTCGTCCGCGAGGCCCTGGCGCGCTTCAAGAGCGAGCGGTTCTTCTCCGAGCTGGGCCTGCTGACCGCGACCGGACCGGACGGCAGGATCTTCCCCCGCTGCGGCAAGTCCCACGCCGTGCTCGACGTGCTCAAGGCCGAGATCGAGCGGCTGGGCGTCGCGGTCCGGCTCGGCGTCGAGGCCGCGGCGATCGGGCGCGAGGCCGGCGGCTTCCGGCTCAAGACCCTGCGCATCCCCTTCCGCAAGGACGAGACGCCCGAGCCCGGCGAGGAGCTCCGCTGCGACCGCGTCATCCTGGCCTGCGGCGGGGCCTCCTATCCCCAGCTCGGCGGAGGGGAGGGCGGCTACGCCTTGGCCAAGTCGCTGGGGCATACCGTGACGACCCTCTCCCCCGCCTTGGTCCCCTTGCTCGTCAAGGACGGCTGGGTCAAGCGCCTGCACGGACTGCGCCTGGAGGCGGGGCTGCGCCTATGGGCCGGCCCCCAGGAGCTCTGCCGCAGCCGCGGCGAGCTGCTCTGCACCGACTACGGACTCTCCGGACCCGCGGCGCTCGACGTCAGCCGAGACGCGGTGCGGGCGCGCGCGGCGGGCCCCGTGACGGCGAGCATCGACCTCTTCCCCGAGTTCACCCCCCAAGGCCTGCGCGCCCTGGTCGCCGGCCGCTGGGCGGGCCGGGCCGATTGGCCGCTCAAGGACTTCTTCCTGGGCATGTTCCCGGCCCAGCTCTCCGGAGCGGTCATCGACTCGCTGGGCTGGGAGGCCGGGCGCCCGCTGGACTCGCTGGGCCACGACGCTCCCGAGCGCCTGGCCGGCCGCCTGCAGGACTGGCGCTGCGAGGTCTGCGGCAGCCGCGGCTGGAGCGAGGCCATGGTCACGGCCGGCGGGGTCAGCGCGGACGAGGTGGACCCGCGGGGGCTGGCCTCGCGCAAGGCCGCCGGGCTTCATCTGGCGGGCGAGCTGCTCGACGTGGACGGAGACAGCGGCGGCTTCAACCTCCACTTCGCCTGGGCTTCCGGGCTGGCCGCGGGCTGGGCCGCGGCGGCGCGCTGACCGGACGGCTATCTCTTGGCGGGAGGCGTGTCGTCCGCGTCGAGGTCCAAGACCGCGCCGGGGCCCTCCTCCTGGCTCTCGCCGTCGAAAGCCGGCTTGGGCGGGGCCGGAGCGGCGGCGGCCGGCTTGGGCGCGGCGGCGGGCCCGAGCAGTTCCTTGAGCGCCGCCTCCAGCTGGATGAAATCCACGGGCTTGCTGAGGAGGCGCACGTTGTCCGCGGGCGGGACATGCATCCGGACCTCGGAGAGCTCGGCCGCGGTCAGGAAGATCACCGGCACCATGGCGCCGTCGGCCCGGCCGCGGATGCGCTCGAAGACGTCTCCCCCCGTGCCGGCCGGCATGTTGAAGTCCAGGATGACGAGCCTGGGCTTGCCCTGGGCGAACATGGAGATGGCGCTGTAGCCATCGCCCGCGATGAGCACGTTGTAGCCCACCCCCTCCAAGTAATCCTTCAGAAGGGCGAGGACGATGGGCTCGTCATCGACGGCGAGTATTGTGACTGCCATATGCCAGATTGTAATGACCTGCGACGGGCAAGTCAACAGATTTCTTTCCCAAGCGGAGAAACTTCGCACAACACTCTCGCGAGGTTGTTATAATAACCGGAAGTCCCAGCGCCGAGAACATGCCCCCCCCAGACGTCGCCGCAGTCCCCGTCGACAGCCAGCCGAGCCCGGGAGCAGAGCGCCAGCTTGAGATCTACGGCCATTCCATGCGCTTCCTCCTGCGCGACGGCGACCGCATCCGCGTGCGGCGCGTGCCCCCCGCCGAGCTGCGCCTGGGCGACATCGTCGTTTACATGAAGGACCGCGAGGTGGTGGCACACCGCCTGCTCTGGCGCTCGGCCGAACCCGGCGGACTGCTCCTGCGCACCAAGGGCGACGGACAGAGCTCCTGGGACCCCCTGGTGCCCGCCTCCGGCATCGTGGGCCGGGTCGAAGCCTTCCAGCGCGGCGGACTCCCGTGGTCGCCTCTGCGCCAGGGCTCCCGGCGCCACTGGCACCTTGCCGTGGGCCTGCTCTCCACGGCCCTGTTCATCGTGCCCGGTTGCCCCTGGCTGGTGGATCAGCTCATCAAGCGCCTGGCCCCCCTCTGCGACGCGGCCCTCGCCCTCTGGCGCAGGACGCGGGACTGGTCTTTGCGAGTCCTGGCGTACATC
>JAQUNT010000436.1 GCA_028717525.1 Elusimicrobiota bacterium | reverse complement strand
GGCTCGGCGTCCGGCTCAAGGTCGTGGGCATCGGCAGCGAGGAGGCGCGCCGGCGGCGCCTCGCGCAGGGAGCGGACGTGGAGTTCCTGGGCTGGCAGAGCGCCGAGGCCCTGCGCGAGCTCTACCGCGGCTGCGCGGCCCTGCTCTTCTCCCAGGACGAAGATTTCGGCATCAGCGCCGTCGAGGCCATGGCCTGCGGCAGGCCGGTCATCGCCTACAAGAAAGGCGGCGCCTTGGAGACCGTGCGCGAGGGGGTCACGGGGGTCTTCTTCGACAAGCAGACCCCGGCCGCCCTGGCCCAGGCCATGGAGCAGGCGCGCGGCATCGCCTTCGACCCGGCGAAGATCCGGGCCCACGCCCTGCAGTTCGACGGCAAGCACTTCAAGGACCGGCTGGCAAGGTTCGTGCAGGACGCCTGGCGCGCCGCCGGAGCCGCGCGGAAGATCAAGGTCTTCGAAGTCCTGGAATGCGGCTCCCCGCACGGGGTCGGCCACCAGGTCGCGACGCTCTCCCGGTTCATCGACCACGCCCGGTTCGAGACCTGGGTGGTCTACGCGGTGCGGCCGGGCTTCACCCCGGCAGAGTTCGAGCGGATGACCGGCTCGGCCGACCGGCACGTCCACATCCCGGAGATGGTCCGCCCCATCAGCCCGCTCGACGACCTGGCCGCGCTCTGGAAGCTCTACCGGCTCTTCCGCCGCGAGAGGCCGGACGTGGTGCACGCGGCCTCCTCCAAGGCCGGAGTGCTCGGCCGCCTGGCCGCCTGGCTGGCGGGCGTGCCGCGCATCTACTTCTCCCCGCACGGCTACAGCTTCCTGCAGACCGACGCGGGCCCGCTGCTCCAGAAGCTCTACTGGGGCATCGAGAAGTCGGTCTCCTGGATCGGCAGCATCATCGCCTGCTCCGACGGCGAGCAGGCCCTGGCGCGCCGGCTCTCCTGGGGCCGGGAGGTCTTCCAGGTGCGCAACCTCTTCGTCATGGAGCCGCCCCCGCCGCGCAGCCGGGACCAGGACGGCTTGGTGCTGGTGGGCGCCGTGGGGCGGCTCACGCCCGCCCGCAACCCTGAGGCGTTCCTCCGCCTGGCCGAACGCGTCACGCGCGAGCATCCGCAGGCCCGCTTCGTCTGGCTCGGCGGGGGAGAACTGGAAGAGGAGATCCGCGGCGAGGCCGCGCGCCGCAGGCTCGGAGACCGGCTCGAACTGGCGGGGCACCTGCCACGCGAGCGCTTGCTGCAGAGGTTCGCGGACCTGGACGTCTTCGTGCACTACTCCCGCTGGGAAGGCGGCGCGCCCATCGCCCTCCACGAGGCCATGGCCTTGAGCCTGCCGGTGGTGGCCTCGAAGATCGCGGGCAACGTGGACCTCGTGGTCCACGGAGTCACGGGATTTCTCGCGGGCGGCGAGGAAGACCTCTTCCGGCAGGTCAGCCGCCTCGTCTCATCGCCCGGACTGCGCGCGGAGCTGGGCCGCCAGGGCAAAGCCCGCCTCGACGAAGTGGCCTCTCTTGACAAGTCGGTCGAGGCTCTCGAACGCCTCTACGCGGCGTAGACCGGCCCCAAGGCCCGCCGCCGGTTCAAAGTTGTATAATTCCCGCGATGACTAATCTGGCACCCAAAGCGGTCCAGGGTTCCTTGGGCCGCCGGCAGCGGAGCCAGGCCGGCTTCCCGCTCTGGCTGCGCCACGGGCTGCGCACGGTCCTGCACCTGGCCTTGGACGCGGCCGCCGTGGCCGCCTCCTACCGCCTGGCTTATCTCTGGCGCTTCCAGTCCGCGCGCTGGGTCGCGGCCTTCCCCATCACCGGGCATATGCCCCAATGGGGCCTCTACGGCGAGATGCTCTACGCCGTGGTCCCGCTCTGGCTCATGATCTTCTGGTACTCCTCCCGGCTCTACGACACGCCCTGGCTCAGCGCGACCGACCGCTTCCTCAGGATCGTCAAGGGCTGCGTCCTGGGCACCGTCGCAGCCTTGGCCGCCACCTACATCTATTCCCGACTGGAGTACTCGCGCATGATGCTGGGCCTGGTCCTGCCCATCTCCACGGCCCTGGTCTTCGTGAGCCAGTCCGTGGTCCTATGGGTGGACGGCTGGGTCTCCCGGTGGGAGGCCGCGCAGCCCGTCCTGCTCGTGGGCGGCGGGCTTCTGGCCCAAGAGGTGAAGGACCGCATCCGCGCCCGGCATCCCGAAGCCGAGATCAGGGAGCTGCCGGAGCTGCCTGAGCGGTCCGCTTTGGAGAGCCTGTTGGCGTCGAAGCCGTTCTACGAGCTCATCATCATCAAGTCCTCCTTGCCCCACACCCGCATCCTCGAGGCGGCCGAGATCTGCGACAGCCACGGCGCGGCGTTCAAGATGCTCCCGGACCTCCTGGAGCTGCGCCTGGGCGAGGTTCAGTTGGACCACAGCCTGGGACTGCCCGCCTACCGCATCCAGCACGGCTCCATGACCAAGGTCAACTTCGCGGCCAAGCGCGCCTTCGACCTGTTCTTCTGCCTCCTGGTCTTCCTGGTCGCGGGCCTGCCTTGGCTCTTGGCGGCCCTGCTCATCAGACTGGATTCCAAGGGGCCGGCCCTCTACAAGCAGAAGCGCTACGGCTACAAGAGCCGGATCTTCCACGCCTACAAGTTCCGCACCATGGTGGCGGACGCGGAGTCGCAGGTCGCCGCGGTCAAGGCCGCCCAGGCTCCCCAAGGGGCCTTCTTCAAGGTCAAGGACGATCCGCGCGTGACCCGCGTGGGCAAGTGGCTGCGGCGCTTCTCGCTCGACGAGTTCCCCCAGTTCATCAACGTGCTCAAGGGCGAGATGAGCGTGGTGGGCCCGCGGCCCCTGGCCGTGACCAGCGGGGAGGTGGAAGCCCTGCAGCGGGAGTTCGGCGAGACCGCCAAGAAGCGCATGAACACCTTGCCCGGCATCACGGGCTTGTGGCAGGTCTCGGGCCGCTCCGACATCGCCAGCGACCAGCGCTTCGCCTTGGACATGTTCTACATCGAGCACTGGACTTTGGGGCTGGACCTGGAGATCATCCTCAAGACCGTCCCGGCCATGCTTTCCGCCAAAGGGGCGTATTGAAGGGGCCGCCGGCCCGCGATGAGGCATAGAGAATTCGTCTGGCTCGGCGCGCTGGCCTGCGTCATCTGCGCCGGGCACGTCTTCCTGACCCAGCGCTGGGCGGCTCAGGACCGCCAGCCTCCGGGCTGGGACCCCGCCGTCCA
>JAQUNT010000435.1 GCA_028717525.1 Elusimicrobiota bacterium | reverse complement strand
AACGGCCGCGGCGCCTGCCCTACCCGGTCACGGTCAGCTTCGGGGCGCCCCTGGCGCCGGACGCCAAGGCCGAGGACATCCGGGGCGCCATCCAGGAGCTGGGCTCCGCCGCCTTCCTGCGTCGGCTCGAGGAGCGCCACACCTTGCCCCGCGCGTTCCTGCGCGAGGCCAAGCGCCACTGGCGGCGTTTCGCCATGGCCGACGCCTTCCAGGGCAGCCTGTCCTGCGGGAGCGCCCTGGTGCGCTCCTTCCTGTTGGGCCGGCTCCTGGACAAGTCCTTGCCCGCGGCCGACACTGTGGGCGTGCTCCTGCCGCCGTCTTTGGCCGGGGCCCTGGTCAACCTGGGCCTGCCCATGCGCGGGCGCGTCCCGGTCAACCTCAACTACACGGCCCCGCGGGAGACGGTCCTGCGCTGCGCGGCGCGCGCCGGGGCCTCGCGCATCGTGACCTCCCGCCGCTTCGTGGAGAAGCTGGGCTGGGAGCCGCACGAGAGCATGGTCTTCGTGGAGGACCTGGCCGCGCGCGTCAAGCCCCTGCGCGCCGGCCTGACCGGGGCCGCCTTCTTCGTCCTGCCCGCCCCGCTCATCGAGCTGTTCTTCATGCGCAAGGTCCCCCGCCTGCTGGGCGAGACCGCCACGGTGATCTTCACGAGCGGCTCGACAGGGGAGCCCAAGGGCGTGGTGCTCTCCCACTCCAACGTGCGCGCCAACATCGAGGCCATGGCCCAGGTCTACCAGTTCAAGCCCGACGACCGCATACTCGGGGCCCTGCCCTTCTTCCACTCCTTCGGCTACACGGTGACCTTGTGGCTGCCCGCGATCGCGGGCCTGGGCGCGGTCTACCACGCCAACCCGCTCGACGCCCGGACCATCGGCGGCCTCATCGCCAAGAACCGCGTCACCATCCTGCTGGGCACGCCGACCTTCCTGGCGGCTTACCTGCGCCGCATCGAGCCGGAGCAGATGCGCAGCGTCTCCTTGGTCATCGCCGGCGCCGAGAAGCTGCGCGCCGAGGTGGCCCGGGCCTTCGCGGAGAAGTTCGGCGTCACGCCGCTGGAGGGCTTCGGCTGCACCGAGCTCTCTCCGGTAGCCTGCGTCAACATCCCGGACGTGGACATCGGCGGGGTGCGCCAGAAGGGGACCAAGCTCGGCACCATCGGCCAGCCCCTGCCCGGCGTGGCGCTGAAGGTGGTGGACCCCGAGTCCCTGGAGCCCCTGCCCCCGGGCCAGCCCGGGCTGCTCCTGGTCAAGGGACCCAACGTGATGGTGGGCTACCTGGGCGAGCCGGACAAGACCGCGGCGGTCATCAAGGACGGCTACTACTCGACCGGCGACATCGGATCCGTCGACGTGGACGGCTTCGTCACGGTCACGGACCGCATCAGCCGCTTCAGCAAGATCGGGGGGGAGATGGTGCCGCACCTGCACGTGGAGCAGCGGCTCCACGAGCTGGCGGGGCGGCTGGAGCAGACCTTCATCGTGACCGCGGTGCCCGACGAGCGCAAGGGCGAGCGCTTGGTGGTCCTCTGCAAGGGCTACGACGACATCGACGGCCTCTGGAAGCGCCTCAACGATTCCGACTCCCCGAAGCTTTGGGTGCCGGAGCGCTCCTGCTTCCACGCCGTCGAGCAGTTCCCCCTGCTGGGCTCGGGCAAGCTCGACCTGGTCGCCCTCAAGAAGACGGGGCAGGACCTGGAGGACCGCAAGGCCGCGGCATGAGGAAGCTCACCGACGTCCACGCGCATCTGGCCGCCGTTCCCGCTCCGGGCAACGGCTGCCGGCTCTCGCCGCGCCTCCTACGGGGCCCGGTGGCCACCATGGTGGCCCGGGTCCAGGGCCTGCCCCTCGGCGAGCCGGAGCGGGCTAACAGCCTCTACTTGGAGCGCCTGCGCGGCGAGCTTGCGAACTCGCGGCGCGTGGGCCGCGCGGTCCTGTTGGGCATGGACGGCGCCTACGACGAGGCCGGCCGGCTCGACGAGGCGCGCACGGACCTGCTGGTCTCCAACGACTACGTCTTCCAGGCCGCGGCTTCGGCCCCGGAGCTCTTCCTGCCCGGCGTGTCGGTCAACCCCCGGCGCGCCGACGCCTTGGACGAGCTGGAGCGCTGCGCGGCCAAGGGCGCGGTCTTGGTCAAGGTCCTGGCCAACGCCCAGAGCTTCGACCCGGGCTTGCCGCGCTACCGGCCCTTCTACCAGGCCCTGGCGCGTCTGCGGCTGCCGCTCCTGGCCCACGTGGGCTTCGAGTTCAGCCTCATCGGCCACGACCAGTCCGTGGGGGACCTGGGCCGGCTGGTCCCGGCCTTGGAAGAAGGTGTGACGGTCATCGCGGCCCACGGGGCCTCCACGGGCCTGTTCTTCCGGGAGAAGCACTGGCCGCTGATGCGCGAGCTGGCCAAGAGGTTCACGAATTTCTACTCGGACGTCTCGGCGCTGACCCTGTGCAACCGGGTGGGGCAGCTGCTGCGCATCGCGCGCCATCCGGAGCTCTTCGCGCGCCTGCTTTTCGGCACCGACTACCCCCTGCCGGTCTTCTCCTACCCGTGCCTCTTGGGCGGAGCCTGGGGGGGCTTCGCCGCGGCGCGCGCGGCGGAGAGCCGCTTCGACCGGCAGGTCCTGGTCCTGGAAGCGCTGGGGGTGGAGTTCAAGACGGACTTCGCGGACCTGCTCCAGCGCTGAGGCGGGGAAAAAATTCGGGGGCGCTCAAGCTGGCGTCGTTCTATCGACCGCTTGAGCGCCCCAGATCCGATACGGGGCCCGTCCTGAGTCCGGAACGCAACGGCGACTGCTTCGGCTGCTACGACGGACGCTGACTCGACACCGGCGCACGTCCCGTCACAACCACGCCTTCGTTACCAACCACTTCGACTCCACCGGACTCAGGACGGGCACGACCGACGAACGAACGGCTGCGAACGAACGGCGACGGACGAACGGCGACGGACGAACGGCGACGAACGAACGGCTGCGGACGAACGGCGACGTACGAACGGCGACGAACGCGGATCGCTACGGCAAGGCTCAGTATAACAGACGCCCTCGATTTGTCAAGACCCAGGGGCTTGACAGGTCCTCATGCCGGGACCATTTTCAGGTGAGCGCCGGCCCCTCCCGACAAAGGAGAACGCCCGGCCTTCAGGGGCGCGGTTGTCCGGGGGGGGAATGTCCGCGGCAGATGGCGAGATGCGCGCATTTTCGGCGCGGCCATCTCTCTGCGTTGGAATCA
>JAQUNT010000434.1 GCA_028717525.1 Elusimicrobiota bacterium | reverse complement strand
GACGAAGTGGTGGCCGGCACGGCGCGGCGCTACGAGGAATTCCTCAGGATCGTCACAGGATGATGCCCATGAGCGACAAGACGGTCGTCTTGACCAAAGAGTCCTCGGAGCCCAAGCCCGCCGCCGCCGGCCCCGGCAGCTACCTGGTGGAGGTCAGCCTCAAGCCCGATTTCACCGACGCGGAGGGGCTCTCCGCGCAGTGGCTGCTGCACTGCGCCGGGCTGCCGGCCCGCGGCGTGCGCGTGGGGCGGCTCTACGACCTGCGCGGGCCGCTCAACCTCGGCCACGTCCACGTGGCCGCGCGGGAGCTCCTCTGCGACTGCGTCACCCAGGAGTTCCGCATCTGCCACAGCTCCGGCGCCTCCCCCCACAACGGCTGCCTGTGGTGCGTGGAGGTCTGGCTCAAGCCCACGGTCACGGACACGGTCGGAGAGAGCGTGCGCGCGGCGTTGCACGACCTGGGCATCCCGGACGTGAGCGTGCGCTGCGGGATGTCCTACCACATCGCGGGCAAGTGCGGCCGCCACCAGCTCGACAAGGCCGTGGCCCGGTCCTTGGCCAATCCCATCGTGCACCGCTTCACTCTCGGCGAGGCCCATTGATGGCGCCCCACACCGCCCCGCCGCCCCCGCCCCCCCAGACCGTGCCCTTCTGCGGCCTGCGGCCGCAGGACCTGCAGGCCTTGAACGCCCGCCACGGCTGGTCCCTCAACGCGGCGGAGCTCTCCGCCATCCAGGCCCATTTCCGCGCCCTTAAGCGCGAGCCGACCCTGGCAGAGCTGGAGGCCCTGGCGCAGACCTGGTCCGAGCACTGCAAGCACAAGGTCTTCCCCAGCCCCATCCGCTACAGCGACGGCAAGAAGACCCGCCTCATCAAGAGCCTCATCGAGGAGACCATCTTCAAGGCCACCAAGCAGCTCAACCGCCCGTGGTGCCTCTCGGTCTTCAAGGACAACGCGGGAATCGTGGCCTTCGGCTCGAAGTGGGCCCTGGCCTTCAAGGCCGAGACCCACAACCACCCCAGCGCCATCGAGCCCTACGGAGGGGCCGAGACCGGGGTGGGCGGCGTCATCCGCGACGTCATGGGCGCGGGGCTGGGCGCCAAGCCGGTCCTCAACACCGACGTATTCTGCTTCGCCTCCCCGGACTTCGACGGCGCCCTGCCCGACGGCGCCCTGCATCCGCGCCGGGTCTTGAACGGCGTGGTCGCCGGCGTGCGCGACTACGGCAACCGCATGGGCATCCCCACGGCCGCGGGCGGTCTCTGGTTCGACGACGACTACCGCCTCAACCCGCTGGTCTTCTGCGGCACCGTCGGGATCCTGCCCGCCTGGGCCGTGCGCAAGGAGGTCAGGCCCGGAGACCTCATCGTGGCGGCCGGGGGCCGCACCGGGCGCGACGGGCTGCACGGCGCGACCTTCTCCTCCGCGGTCCTGGAGGGGGCCCAGCTCTCCGCGGTGCAGATCGGGCACGCCATCAACGAGAAGAAGCTCCTCGACGCCCTCCTGACGGCCCGTGACCGGAAGCTCTACCGCGGCGTGACCGACTGCGGCGCGGGAGGTTTCTCCTCCGCGATCGGGGAACTGGCATCCGAGTGCGGGGCCCGCGTCCGTCTCGAAGCGGCCCTGCTCAAGGTCTCGGACCTCGCCCCCTGGGAGATCTGGCTGTCCGAGTCCCAGGAGCGCATGGTCTTCGCCGTGCCGCCGCGCAGCCTCAAGGCCTTCGCCGAGGTCTTCGCCGCGGAGGGCTGCGAGACCGCGGTCCTGGGCGAGTTCACCAGCACCGGACGGCTCGAGGTCTCCCAAGCCGGGACGCCCGTGGTGGACCTGGACATGCGCTTCCTGCACCAAGGCCTGCCCCGCGGCGAGCGCGCCGCGGTCTGGGCCCCGGCGAAGCCCGCCGCGGCCAAGGCCGCGGCGCACAAGAAGAGCCTGGCCCAGATCCTCGCGGAGTGCCTCGGCCACCTCAACGTCTGCAGCCGGGAATGGATCGTGCGCCAGTACGACCACGAGGTGCAGGGCGGCACGATGATCAAGCCCCTGCAGGGCGTCCGCCACGACGGCCCGGGCGACGCCTGCGTGATCTGGCCCCACGCCGCCACGGGCGACCCTTCCGACCATCAGGGCTTCGCGGTCAGCCACGGCCTCAATCCCGCCTACGGCAAGCTGGACCCCTACCGCATGGCCCTGGCCTGCGCGGACGAGGGCCTGCGCAACCTGCTCTGCGTGGGGGCCGACATCTCGCGCGCGGTCTTCCTGGATAATTTCTGCTGGGCGAGTCCCGACGTGCCGGAACAGCTGGGCTCCCTCGTGCGCGCCGCGGAAGGCTGCCGCGACGCGGCCCTGGGCTTCGGCGTGCCGTTCATCTCCGGCAAGGACAGCCTCTACAACCAGACCAAGGACGTCAACGGCAAGGACCTGGCCATACCGGGGACGCTGCTCATCTCCGCCCTGGCCCCGGTCGCGGACGTGCGCAAGGCCCTGACCATGGAGATCAAGGGCCCGGGCAACGCGCTCTACCTGGTGGGCGCCACCGCCGAGGAGCTGGGAGGCTCCCTGTTCCACGCGGTCTGCGGCCGCTGCGCTTCCTGCACCCCGCCGGCCGTGGACCCGCGCGCGGCCCTCGCCGCTTTCAAGTCGGTCCAAGCCGCGCTGGGCAAGGGCCTGGTCCTCTCCGCGCACGACCTCTCCGAAGGCGGCCTGGGCGTCGCGGCCGCGGAGATGTGCTTCACGGGCGAGTTCGGGGCCAGCCTGGACCTCGACGAGATGCCCCGCCGCTCCCCCATCTACTCCGACGAGATCCTGCTCTTCTCCGAGAGCGCCAGCCGCATCCTCCTCGAGGTGGCCCCGGAGCACGAGTCCGCCTTCCTCCGGGCCCTGCGCGGCGCGCCGGCCAAGCGCGTGGGCGTCACCATGGCCAATCCCGTGCTCAAGGTGACCGGCCTCGACGGACGCATCGTCCTGGAGTCGGCGCTCTGCGAGCTCAAGAGCGCCTGGCAGCTCAGCCTGCCCCGGAGGCTGGGATGAAGCGACCCAAGGTCCTGGTCCTGCGCGCGGCCGGCACGAACTGCGACCTGGAGACCGCGGCCGCCTTCGCCCAGGTGGGCGGAGCCGCGGAGCGGGTGCACATCGACCGCATCCGGTCCGGCAGCACCCGGCTCATGGACTTCGACATCCTGATCCTGCCCGGCGGCTTCTCCTACAGCGACGACGTGGGCGCGGGCCGCATCCTGGC
>JAQUNT010000433.1 GCA_028717525.1 Elusimicrobiota bacterium | reverse complement strand
CCCTCCGGCTCGGTCATCTCGCGCTCCAGGCGGAAAGACCGGTCCATCAGCGTCGGATAGCCCGGATAGAAGGGATCCTCCAGGCGCGCGGCGCGGAACAGCGAAAGGAGGACCTCATAGCGCGTGTCCGGCTCGCGCTCGGCAGGCGCCCCGCCCAAGGTGTTCCGGGCCGGGTCCCAGAGCTGCGCTCGACCGCCCACGGCCGATCTCGGGATCTCCTGCGCGATGATGCGCTCCATGATGGTCAGGATGAGCTTCTGCAGGGCCAGCCCCTTGGGGTCCGCGTACAGGGCGCGGATGTGGTCGCGCAGGCCCCAGTGCGAGATGAGCTTGAGGCCCGCCGGAAAGAGCGGCTGGCCGTCCGGGCCAGCCACATGGTCCATATGGATGTCGTAGGCGTAGACGTAGGCCTCGGCCGCGGCCCGGATTTCCGCGGTCTTCTGCCGGACCTCGCCCGGGACCCGGAAAGCGAAGACCTTGGCCAGGCGCGCCTCGGCCCATCGGCGCCGGTCCCAGGACGGGCCGTCGCGCAGGGTCTCTTCGAGCGTGGGGAAGGGGAAGTTCAAGGCCGCCACGAAGCCCAGGCGGCTCTGGAACAGGTCGTCGGCCAGGTGCGCGTCCGGCGCGAAGGCCGCGAATAATCGATCGACCGGTCTCAGCTCGCCGCGGTCCTCGTCCTGCTCGCGGCGCAGTTCCAGGCCCATGGCCGTGAAATGCCCGCGCAGGGCCTCCAGCTTGGCCTCGAAGCGCGCGAAGATCAGGTCGCGCTCCGCGCCCTGGGCGAAGTTCTCAGCCGCGAACTTCTGGAAATCCTCCGGGGAGCCGTCCGCGGCGGTCCAGAGCCGCCGGGCCTGCGCCGCGCCCTTCTCCTGCTCCGGCGAAGCGGCCCCGGCGGGGCAGGAGGCCAGGAGGGCCAGCAGGAAAAGACGATGGGGGCTTTTCATGCCGCTACTGCAGCTGGGCCAGGATGGCGTCCACGCTCTTCTTGGCGTCGCCGAAAAGCATGCGGGTGTTCTCTTTGTAGAAGAGCGGATTGTCCACGCCCGCGTAGCCCGCGGCCATGCTGCGCTTGAGGACCACCGTGGTCTTGGCCTTCCAGGTCTCCAGCACGGGCATCCCGTAGATCGGGCTGGAGGGGTCTTCCAGCGCGCCCGGGTTGACGATGTCGTTGGCCCCGATGACCAGGGCCACGTCCGTATCCGGGAAGTCCGGGTTGATCTCGTCCATCTCCATGACGATGTCGTAGGGCACGTCGGCCTCGGCCAGCAGCACGTTCATGTGGCCGGGCAGGCGGCCCGCCACCGGGTGGATGGCGAAGCGCACGTTCGCGTTGCGCGTCCGGAGCTTGTCCGCGATCTCCTTGATAGGGTGCTGGGCCCGCGCCACGGCCATGCCGTAGCCCGGGATGACCACCACGCTGCGGGCCTCCTTGAGCAAGTTGGAGACCTCCTCCACGCTAATGGCCACGACCTCTCCGGCTCGCGCCGCGCCCGGCGCCGCGGCCTTGCCCTCCTGGGCGCCGAAGCCTCCGAAGATGACGCTGATGAGCGAGCGGTTCATGGCCTTGCACATGATGTAGCTCAGGATGGCGCCGCTGGAGCCCACCAAGGCTCCGGTGATGATGAGCAGGTCGTTGTTGAGCAGGAAGCCCGTGGCGGCCGCGGCCCAGCCCGAGTAGCTGTTGAGCATGGAGACCACCACCGGCATGTCCGCGCCGCCTATGCACATGACCAGGTGCCAGCCCAGGAAGAAGGCGAAGCCGGTCATGACCAGCAGCGGGGTCATGCCCTGGGCCGCGTCGGCCGCCGTGAAGAACAGGGTGCCGCAGTACAACGAGGCGAGGGCCGCCAGGAGGTTGATGAGGTGGCGCCCCGGAAGCAGGAGGGGCTTGCTGCGCACGATGCCCTGCAGCTTGCCGAAGGCCACCACCGAGCCGGTGAAGGTGATGGCGCCGATGAACACGCCGATGAAGACCTCCGTGTTGTGGATGACCTGCTCGGCTCCCGCCAGCCCCATGCCGGCCACGTAGCTGTTGATGCCCTCGCAGACCGCGGCCAGGCCCACGAAGCTGTGGAAGCCGGCCACCAGCTGGGGCATGGCGGTCATGGCGATCTTGGCCGCCACCACCGAGCCGATGGCGCCGCCGAGCACGAGCATGGCGATGAGCACGCCGGCGCTCTGCGGGGTCACCTGGGGGTGGAAGAACGTGGCGCCGACGGCCAGGGCCATGCCGATGATTCCGAACCAGTTGCCGCGGCGCGAGGTCTCAGGGTGGCTCAGCCCGCCGAGGCTGAGGATGAACAAGACGCTGGCGACGATGTAGAGCACGGCCAACATCCCGTTGTGCTCGATCATGGTTTCCATGGCTGCCCTCTCCCCTATTTCCGGAACATCGCCAGCATGCGTCGCGTCACCAGGAAGCCGCCGAAGATGTTGATGGCGGCGAGCAGGACCGCGAAGGTCGCCAGCCAGGTCGTCCAGCGCTCGCAGCCGCCCGAGATCTGCAGCATGGCCCCGATCACGATGATGCCGCTGATGGCGTTGGTGACGCTCATGAGCGGCGTGTGCAGGGCCGGGGTGACGTTCCAGACCACCATGTAGCCCACGAAGATGGCCAGCACGAACACCGTGAAGTGCGGCAGGAACGCGGCCGGGGCGTAGAGTCCGATGCCGGCCAGCGCCGCCGCGGCCAGCACGCCGAGCACCGTGTTGCGCACGCAGTGGCAGGGTTCCTCGGCCGGCGCGGCCGCCGGCGCGGCCGCCGCCGCGGTCACGGGCTTGATGACGGTCTTGGGCTTGGGCGGCGGGTAGGTGATCTGGCCCTGGTGCGCCACCAGCGCGCCGCGCACGATCTCGTCCTCCAGGTCGATCTTCCAGCCCTTGCCGACCTCCATGTGCTTGAGCAGGTGGGCGAGGTTGGTGCCGTAGAGCTTGCTGGCTTGGTTGGGCAGCCTTGAGGCCAGGTCCGTGTAGCCCACGATCTTGACCCCGTTGATGTCCACGATCTTGCCGGGCTGGGTCAGCTCGCAGTTGCCGCCCTGCTCCGCGGCCATGTCCACGATCAGGGAGCCGGGCTTCATCGCCGCGACGTGCTCCTTGGTGAGCAGGATGGGAGCCTTGGTGCCGGGGACCAAGGCGGTGGTGATGATGATGTCCACCTCCTTGGCCTGCTTGAAGAACAGCTCCATCTCGGCCTTGATGAACTCCGGGCTCATGACCTTGGAGTAGCCGCCCG
>JAQUNT010000432.1 GCA_028717525.1 Elusimicrobiota bacterium | reverse complement strand
GGTCGAGTGCACCACCACCGCCTCGGCGCGGCCCTCCGCGTGCTCCACGGCCGCGGCCAGGGCCTCGTCGAGCTTGCGGCCTCCGCCTTGGTTGACGTCGAGGTCGCGCAGGTTGGTCATGACGTTCCAGCGGCCCTCTCCCTCATCCCCGCGGTCATCACGGATGCGCCGGCGGCTCCGCTCCGGCTTCCTCGGAGCCTCTTGCTCCCGCCCCTCCTCGAAAGGCGGCCAGGGGAACTTGAAGAAGGCCGGCAGGCTGGGGTCGTTGTAGCTGGGAGTCGCGTAGGAGCATTCCAGGTCCTGGTGCCAGACGTTGACCACCGGAGTCGAACCCTCCAGGCACATGCGCACGTTGCGCCGCGTCTCGAAGTCGCAGAAGAAGTTGCGCCACTGATCCGACGCGCCCCACACCTGCGAGTTGGGGCCCGGGTCGTTCTCCCACAGGGAGCCGTGCCAGGCGGCCAAGTCCTGCTCCGAAGGGCCCGCTCCCGGCCCGGGTTCCGGACCGCGGTCCTGCGGCGGCGGCGGCACGGGAGTGCCGACGCCCTGAGGGCCATCAGGAGATGCGTTGGCCCTCATGGGCGCAGGGCCGGACGAGACGAAGCCTTCGCGGGAGAGCTCATGGAAGACCTCGTCGGCCAGCGGCGCGGGGACCTTGGCCCGGCTGCGGTCGAAGTCCCAGAGCCGGCGCGCCAAAGCCGCGGCCTTCTTGGAGAACTCGCAGCGCGGGGCCGACTCCGCCGCGGTCACGTGCTTGAGCTCCGCCTCGCGCACCGCGGCCGCGCGCGGCAAAAAGGCCAGGACCGTGGTGCCGATGGCCGCGGCGAAGCGCTCCAGCGCGCCCCGGTCCGCCGCGGGGTCGCGCAGGTTGCCGACCAAGCCGCAGAGCGTTATGCCGTTGGCGCTGTAGTTGCGCACCGCCCGGGCGATGTTGTTGGCCGCGTAAAGGGACATCAGCTCCTCGGAGACGACGATGACCACCTTGTCCGCCAAACCCTGGCGCAGGGGCGCGGCGAAGCCCCCGCAGACCACGTCGCCCAGCACGTCGAAGAGCGCCACGTCGTGGCGGCCCTCCTGGAGGATGCCGGCGCCGTTCAAGAGCTCGATCATCCGGGAGATGCCCCGGCCCGCGCAGCCGATGCCGGGCTCGGGGCCGCCGGCCTCCACGCAGTCCACGCCCAGCCGGCCGCGCACCAGCAGGCCGGAGAGGTCCCGGGCGAAGGCGTCCATGAAGGCGGACTGCTCCACCACGGTCTTGATGGGCCGGCCTTCGGTCAGGGCCACGGTCGTGTCGTGCTTGGGGTCGCAGCCCACCAAGAGCACCTTCCGGCCCTGCCGGGCGTAGACGGCGGCCAGGTTGGCGGCCAGCGTGGACTTGCCGATGCCGCCCTTCCCGAAGATCGCTATGCGCTGCATCAGGCACCCCTCTTGACTGCGGTTTTCTTGGGGACGGGCACGAACTCGTCCCAGCCGAACAGCTCCGGATACTCCCGCCAGGGGCCTTCGCAGGCCTGGAAGAAGGCGCAGCTCGGGCAGCGCGGCCCCTTGGCCTTGCCCTCGGTCCGGCGGAGCTTGGCGTAGTCCTCGATGACCAGGTCGGCGTCGAAGATCTTCGTGGCGGGGATGATGCGCTCGGCCACGTAGTCCTCGTAGCCCGACATGAAGCAGTAGGGTATGGCCTCGGTCATGACGCGCCGGCCCGCGGCCAGGCCCGCGGCCAGGGCCTTCTTGACCCAGGGCTCGATGATGGCCAGGCGCGCGGTCAGCCAATCCTGGTTCTGGCCCGCGCGGCCGGTCATGTGCATGAAGGCGAACTGGAACTGGTCCGCTCCCAGGCTGACCAGCAGGCGCGCCAGGTCCGGCAGGTCGCGGTAGTTCACCTTGGTGATGACCGTGTTGGTGATCAGGCGCGCCCCGGCCTTTTTGACGTTGCGGATCCCGGCCGCGGTCTGCAGGAAGCTGCCCGGCGCGCCGGTGAGGAAGTCGTGCACCTCGGGGCGCGAGCCGTGCAGGGCCGGGCTGAACTCGTTGACCCCGGCCGCGACGAGCTTCTTGACCAGGCCGGCGTAGCAGAGGGTCCGGCCGTTGGTCTGGATCTGGATGTCCCGGTAGCCCAGGCCGCGGGCGCGGCGCACGGCGTCGAGCAGTCCCTCGTGCAAAGAGGGCTCGCCTCCGGTGAAGACCACGCCCGTCGCCCCGGAGCGGCGGCCCTCGGCCAGGGCCCGGCGCAGCACGGCCGCGGGCTGGGCCGGGAGCTTCTCGCGCTTGTCGCCCTGCACGCAGAACCGGCAGAAGTTGTTGCAGGCGAAGCCCACCTTCAGGTCGATGCGCTCGATCATGCCAGCGCCCTCGCCCCGGCCTTGAGCAGCTCCCAGGCCCGCTCCCCGTAGGGGAGCATCCGGGTGACCAGGTTCTCCCGCCGCGCCACGGTGTAGAGGGAGCCCATGAAGATCCACACCGCGAAGGGGATGGTCTGGTAGACGGTGTACTGCTCCGAAGCCGGCCGGGCGGCCAGCCAGGCCTTGAGCGCGTCGACCTCCTCCTGCGTGAGCCCGTCCGAGTAGCGGCGGCCCAGCTGGCCGGATATCTGAGGGTCCTTCTCCAGGCTCTGCCAGGTCTTGTCCGAGAGCACCGCTCCGGGCGCCAGGTGCTCCGGGCGCAGCTCGCGCAGGCTCTCCTGCTCGATGTACCAATGGAAGACCAGGCGCGCGACGGAGATGAACACGCCGAAACTGAACGTCATCTTCAGGGCCTTCACGACGATGGCCAGCACGTCCCAATGCCGGAAGGCCGCGCCCCAGACCAGCGCGGCCGCCAGGCCGGTCAGCGCCAGGTAGCTGACCCGGCGGTCGCGCAGCACCATCATGATCTTGCCCCAGGCCACGAACATGAGCAGGAAGAGCACGATGTTGCCGAACGGCCCCCAGGCCAGCTTGGCCGAGTGCTGCTGGGCCGTGGCCGTGATGTAGAACAGGGCGTAGAGGTTGGCGCCCAGGGCCAGGAACTCCCAGCGGGAGGGCCAGGCCTCGCGCAAGCGCACCTCCAACATCTCGGCCTTGGCCTTAGGCCAGACCCGCCAATCCACCTTCCAGAGCCCGGCCGCGCGCGCCAGCACGTGGGCGACGCTCTCCGCGGCGAAGAGCAGGCCGGCCGGCACGAAGATGTTGACCAGCAGGAGCATGAACAGCAGCAGAGGATAGCTGGGGATATTGGGATCGATGAGCGCGGCCAAGAAGGCGAACAGGGTGAAGA
>JAQUNT010000431.1 GCA_028717525.1 Elusimicrobiota bacterium | reverse complement strand
CCCGGCCGACATCAGCACGAACCTCATGACCGCGAGCGTGACCGCGGGCGCGGCCGGGACCTCGGCGGACCTGCTGACCAGCCTCAAGACCGGCTACATCCTCGGCGCCAACCCGCGCAAGCAGTTCCTGGCCCAGCTCCTGGGCGTCTTCGCGGGCCTGGTGGTGGTGGTCCCGGCCTTCTACATCCTGGTCCCGACCGCCGACGTGTTGGGCACGGACAAGTGGCCCGCGCCCTCGGCCCAGGTCTGGGCCGCCGTGGCCAAGCTCCTGGCCAACGGCTTTTCGGCCCTGCACCCGACGGCGCGCTGGGGCCTGCTCATCGGAGGCCTGCTGGGCATCCTCATACCGACCTTGGAGCGGCTCTTCCCCAAGTACCACAAGTTCATCCCCTCGGCCATGGGCCTGGGACTGGCCTTCGTGATCCCGTTCTTCAACGCGCTGTCCATGTTCATCGGCGCGGCCATCACCACGGTGCTGGAGGCCAAGAAGCCGGAGACCGCGGAAAAGTACGTAGTCACCGTGGCCTCGGGCTTCATCGCGGGGGAGTCTTTGGTGGGGGTGGCCATCGCGCTGCTGGCCGCGGCCGGCATCCTGGGCGGCTAGGTCAGGACCGGCCGGCCGGCGCGGCCGCGAGCAGCGCCTCCAGCCGCTCCGCGCTCAGCAGCTCCGGGTAGGTCTCGCCCAGGATCTCGCCCCGGGCGTTGAGGATAACGGTGCGGGGCAGGCCGCGCACGCCGAAGGCCTCGGAGGCGGCGCCGTCGGGGTCCAGCCCGATCCAGCCCCGCAGGGGGTGGCGCTTGAGGAACCGGCGCACCTCCGGCTCCGGGTCGGAGGTCACGGACAGGAACTGGACGGGGCGGCCCTGGAACCTCGCGGCCAGCTCGTTGAGCCGGGGCTGCTCCTCCACGCAGGCGTCGCACCAAGTGGCCCAGAACTCCAGGACCACGAGCTTGCCGCTCAGGCCGCTCCACCCTTCGAGCTCGGCCAGCGGCGCCTGCAGCAGCTTGAGCTTGACCGCGGGAGCGGGCCGGGGCGCCGACGGCGCGGGCTGGCCGCAGCCCGCGGGCAGCCAGGCCCAGGCCAGGACCGCGGCGGCCGCCAGCCGTTGGAGCCGTCTCATAAGACCATCATATCAAACCCCGTTGCATGCGTCCCGCATTAATGGCAGAATCGTCCTGGAAGAACCGCAACCCAGGAGCCCCCCCATGCGCGCCCTCATCATCGCCGCCGCCCTCGCCCTCTGTGCCGTCCGCCTCGACGCCGCCGTGCTGCCCGCGGCCCCGCCCACGGGCCCGCTCGATTTCGGCGTGACGGCCGAGCGCGCCGCGCGGATCTGCGCGCGGGCCAAGGCGCGCGCCGAGGAACGCCTCCAGGGGCTCTCCGCCGCGGCCCAGCCTTCCTTCGCCAGCGCCTTCGTGCCCTTCTCGGACATCCTGGCCGACCTCCAGGACGAGACCGCGGCGCCCATGTTCCTGGGCCAGGTCGCGATGGACAAGGGCGTGCGCGACGCGGGCCTGGCCTGCGACACGGACATCTCCAAGTACCTCGTGGAGGTCTTCAGCCGCGAGGACCTCTTCAACGTCCTGAAGGCGGCCGCGGAGCGCGGGGAGATCCTCCCCCCCGAGGAGGCGCGCCTGGTGGAGAAGACTCTGCTCGACTTCAAGCGCAGCGGCCTGGCCCTGCCCAAGGCGGACCGCGAGACCCTCAAGGCCATGCGCCAGAGGATCGTGGAGCTCTCCAACGACTTCACCAAGGAGGTCTCCGAGACCAAGGACTACGCGCTCTTCACCGAGGCGCAGGTCGCCGGACTGCCCGCGGACCTGCTCAAGCGCCTGCCCAAGGAAGACGGCAAGCACAAGGTCTCCTTGGACTACCCGGACTACTTCCCCTTCATGGAGAACGCCAAGGACCCGGAGGCGCGCCGCATCCTGCAGACCAAGTTCGACAGCCGCGGCGGGGAAGCCAACAAGGCACGCCTCGCCGAGATCCTGAAGCTGCGCGACAGCGCCGCCAAGTTCCTCGGCTATCGGAACCACGCCGAATACGTGCTCGAGGAGCGCATGGCCATGGACCCGGACACGGTCCTGAAGTTCCTCTCCGGCCTGCGCGAGAAGCTGTACCGCAAGGGCCGGCCGGAGCTGCGGGCCCTGCTGGCCCTGAAGAAGCAGGAGCTCGGGGCGCGGTCCGACGGCGTCCTGCGCGCCTGGGACTGGCGCTACTACCACAACCGGCTCATGAAGCAGCGCTACCAGGTGGACAAGGAGCGGATCAAGGCCTACTTCCCCACGGACCTGGTCGTGGACCAGATGCTGCGCGTCTACCAGGAGGTCCTGGGCCTGCAGTTCAGCGAGCTGTCCCCGGCGCAGGCCTGGCACCCGGACGTCAAGCAGTTCGAGATCTCGGATTCCCGGACCGGAGTCAAGCTGGCCCAGTTCTACATGGACCTCTACCCGCGCGAGGGGAAATATAAGCACGCGGCCGCCTTCACCCTGCTGCAGGGTCGGGAGCTCCCGGACGGCTCCTACCAGAAGCCGATCAGCGCCATCGTGGCCAACTTCGACAAGCCCACGGCGGAGAAGCCCTCGACCATCCCCCATTCCGAGGTGGAGACCCTCTTCCACGAGTTCGGCCACATCATGCACCAGACCCTGACCCGGGCCAGGTACCAGCGCTTCTCCGGCACCGCGGTGGCCCGCGACTTCGTGGAGTCCCCCTCCCAGATGTTCCAGAACTGGGTCTGGAAGGGGGAGGTCCTCGACCGCATCTCCGGGCATTACCAGGACCGCGCCCAGAAGCTGCCCCGGCCCCTGATCGCCAAGCTCCTGGCCGCCAAGAACGCCGACTCCGGCCTGGTCTATCTGCGCCAGAACTTCTTCGCCACCTACGACATGTCTTTGCACACCGCCGCCGAGCTGCCGGACACGACCGCGCTCTACGGCCGGCTCATGAAGGAGATCTCCCTCATCCCCATGAGCGCGCACACCATCCCCGAGGCGGGCTTCACGCACCTCATGGGCTACGACGCCGGATACTACAGCTACCTCTGGAGCGAGGTCTACGCCCTCGACGGCTTCTCGCGCTTCGTCAAGGAAGGCCTGCTCAGCGAGAAGGTCGGGCGGGAGTACCGGCGGGAGGTCCTGGAGCGGGGCAGCGCGCGCGACGAGGGGGTCTCCTTGCGCGCCTTCCTGGGCCGCGAGCCCGGCGACGAGGCCTTCCTAAAGAACATCGGGCTGGACCTCAAGCCCGCGAAGAAG
>JAQUNT010000430.1 GCA_028717525.1 Elusimicrobiota bacterium | reverse complement strand
CGCAGTTTCGAGGGCGAGGAGTTCTTCATCGAGGCGGTGCGCCGGGGGCAGTACATCGGCAAGCTGGAGCGCTTCCAGGGGCTCTACCCCACCGCGACCATCGCCGTGGCCGTCATCGACCAGAAGATCCAGCCGGCCAAGCCGGCGGGGGTCCTGATGGCGCGGGTCAGCCTCAACGGCCTGTCCTCGATGCTGGGCATGGAGTTCCCGGCCACGGGCAAGTCCGCCGCGGCCGTGGTGGACAAGCGCGACGGCTTCCTCATCGCGCACTCCAGCCCCAAGGAGGTCTTCAAGCCGGACGCGCGCATGAGCGACGAGGTCCTCAAGATCATCACCACGCAGACCAATCCCAAGGGCGGCGGCGAGATGGCCCTGGCCGACGGGCGGCGCCTGCTGGGGGCCTACGCGGACGTGCGCGACCTGGACTGGGTGGTGTACGTGCAGCAGCCGGTGGAGTACGCCTACCAGACCGCGGCGGAGATGAAGAACCAGATCTTCCGGGTGCTGGTGTGGGTGGTGCTCTTCACCATCCTGCTCTCCTTGGCCGTGGCCGGCCACATCACCCAGCCCATCCGCCTGCTGCGCGAGGCTGCGGCCCGTCTCGGACGGGGGCAGTTCGAGGACCTGCCCGAGATGACCACCACCAACGACGAGATCGGGGACCTCGCCCAGACCTTCCTGGCCATGAGCGAGTCCCTGAAGGAGAAGACTGGCGAGCTCATCCATGCCAAGCAGGAGCTGGAGAAGTTCACCAAGTTCCTGGAGAAGCGCGTGGAGGCCCGCACCCGGGAGCTCAAGGCCGCCCAGGACGAGCTCATCAAGAAGGAGCGGCTCGCCGCGATAGGCCAAATGGCCTCGGTGGTGGGCCACGAGATCCGCAACCCGCTGGCGGTCATCAACAACTCCATCTACTTCATCAAGACCAAGCTCGGGACCGCGGCGACGGGGTCCGACCCCAAGATCGACAAGCACATCCGCATCATCGAGTCGGAGATCAAGCAGGCCAACGGCATCATCAACGAGATCCTGACCTACTCGCGCACGCGTGAGTTCAAGCCCGAGCGGGTCCTGCTCAGCGCCTGGCTCGAGGAGCTGCTCTCGGTCTACCCCTTCCCGGGGCACATCGCCCTGGACAAGCAGCTCGACCCGGCCAACCCCCCGGTGGACATCGATCCCACCGAGATGCAGCAGGCCATCCGCAACCTGATGAACAACGGCATCGAGGTCATGCCCCAGAAGGGCACGGTCAGCCTGCACACGCGCATGGCCCTGGACGGCAAGTCGGTCACGATCTTCATCGGCGACACGGGCCCCGGCATACCGCCCGACGTGCTGGACAAGATCTTCGCGCCCTTCTTCACCACCAAGGCGCGCGGCACGGGCCTGGGCCTGGCGGTCGTGCGCAAGGTCCTTGACCGCCACAGCGGCGGGGTGGACGTCGAGTCCGTGGTCGGCCAGGGCACGGTCTTCAAGCTCACCCTGCCGGTGGCGCAGCCGGGCAGCCCGCCGCCCAGCCCGAGCGCGGAGGCGCCCGCCGGCGCCGGACCCCAACACATCGCATAGGATCCAACCGATATGAAAGGCTCCATCCTGATCGTCGACGACGACGCGAACATGCGCGAGAGCATCAACGACAACCTCGAGGTGGCGGGCTATGAGGTGGCGCAGGCCGCCTCGGGCGCCGAGGCCATGGCGGCGGTGCGGAAGCGCTTCTACGAAGTGATCCTGATGGACTACAACCTCGGCGACGCCACCGGCATCGAGGTCATCAAGCGCATCCGCACCGTGAACACCGAGAGCCAGATCCTGATGCTGACCGCGCACGCCAGCCTCGACACCGCGGTCAAGGCCATCCAGGAGTCGGTCACGGACTTCATGACCAAGCCCGTGGACTTCGACCGGCTCAAGCACTCCATCGCCAAGGCCATGGAGAAGCTGCGCCTGGAGACGGAGAACCGGCGGCTCATGGCCGACCTCAAGGAGACCAACGCCCAGCTAGAGCGTCTCAATAAGATGAAGTCGAAGTTCCTCTCCATGTCCTCGCACGACCTCTCCAACTCGCTGATGACCCTGCAGGTGAGCTTTGAGATGCTCAGCCAGACCATCAGCCCGAGCGAGGACCAGAAGAAGCGCATGGTCTACATCTCCAACGGGATCAGCCAGATTTCCCGGCTCATCGAGGACCTGGTGGACTGGGCCTCCATCGAGCAGGGCAAGTTCCGCCTGGAGACGAGCTTCTTCGCGCCGGGGGTCCTGGTGGAGGAAGGCCTCGTGGGGCCGCAGGGCCGGGCCGCGGCCCGGGGGCTGAGCCTGAAGTCCGAGACCGAGCCCGGGCTGCCCATGGTGGCCGGGGACAAGCGCCGCATCATGCAGGTCCTCAACAACCTCCTGGAGAACGCGATCCGTCACACCTCCAAGGGGGGGGAGGTCACGGTCCTGGTGAGCCGGGACGGGGACTGCGTCCGCTTCGCGATCCGCGACACCGGCGAGGGCATCGTCCCGGAGAACCTCGACAGCATTTTCGAGAGCTTCAACCAGGCCAAGAGCCAGGCCGGCGGCGGGCGCCTGGGTCTCGGGCTGTCCATCGCCAAGGAGATCATCGGCAGCCACAAGGGCCGCATCTGGGTGGAGAGCCCGGGCCTGGGCCGGGGGTCCACGTTCTATTTCACGATCCCGGTCCCGAGAACCGGCGCTTGAAATTTTTGATATACTCACAGACAACATAAAGGGGGGAGAAATGCCCACGCCGAAGAAAAGAGTCAGAGTGCTGATCGCCGACGACCAGACGCTGTTCCGAGAAGGGATCAAGGACCTGCTGGAGAACGAGAAGATCGTCGAGGTGGTGGGCGAGGCCGTGGACGGCCAGGACGTCATCCGCCAGGCCAAGAAGCTCAAGCCCGACGTCATCCTCATGGACATCAAGCTGCCCCATATCGACGGCATCGCGGCCACCCGGCAGATCCGCAAGGAGTGCCCGGCCACGAACGTCCTGGTCCTGTCCAGCTACGAGGACGAGGCCCACGTGATGGAGGCCATCCAGGCCGGGGCCAACGGCTACCTCTCCAAGATGCTGCCCGCCTCCGAGCTGGTCAACGCCCTGAAGGCCTTCGCCAACGACGGCGTGATGATCCCCCAGGCGGTCATGGGCAAGCTCCTGGCCGGCCTGCGCCAGATGGCCTCGGGCGAGGGAACGGGCTCCCCGGTGGCTCTGACCAAGACCGAGATCCGGGTCCTGGTCCTGCTGGGCTCGGGCCTG
>JAQUNT010000429.1 GCA_028717525.1 Elusimicrobiota bacterium | reverse complement strand
CTGCGGGTTGTGCGCCACGGCCGTGCCCGTGTCGCGCAGCAGGTTCATCTCGTCCTCGTCCACGTGCACGCAGTGCGCGGCGATGGTCTTGGGGCCGAGGATGCCGAACTTGTGCAGGCGCTGCACCACGCGCATGTTGAAGTTGTTGATGTTGTAGTCTTGGTCCGACTTGGCCTCGGCCGTGTGCACGTGGAAGCCCGCGCCCAGCTCGCGGCCGGCCGCGGAGGCCTTCTCCAGGGTCGCGTCCTTGATGGTGAAGGAGGCGTGCAGGCCGAAGAGGGCCTTCAACTGCGGGTCCTTCTCCTTGGCGCACCTCTTGATCCAGGCCACGTTCTCGTCGATGCCGTCCTGCGCCACCTTGGCGCCGTCGCGGTCCGAGAGCTCGTAGCACAAAGAGGCCCGCAGGCCGGTCTCCTTCACCGCCTGGGCGATCCGGTCGAGGGAGCCGCGCGCGGCCAAGGGGCTGGCGTGGTGGTCGATCAGGGTGGTGGTGCCCCTCTTGACCGCGTCGATGAGCGGCAGCAGCGCGCTGTAGTAGGAGTCCTCGACCGTGAGCTTCTTGTCCAGGCGCCACCACAGGTGCTCCAAGACCTCCTGGAAGTCCTTGGAGGGCGCGGCCTTGCCCAGGCCGCGCACCATGGTGCTGTAGAAGTGCATGTGCGCGTTGATGAAGCCGGGCAGGACCACCTTGCCCTCGGCGTCGATGACCTTGGCGTACTTGCCGCGGAAGGAGTTCTTGGGCGCGATCTTCTTGATGAGGCCGTCCTGGATGAGCAGGGCGTGGTCGGTGAGCACCTTGTTCTCGTCGCCGAGCGTGACGATGATGCCGTTCTTGATCAGGATGTTGCGGGGCATGGTTTCAGACCTCCCGGGTAGAGTCTTCGCCAATCATAGAAAACCGAATCCAGGGACACAATACTTATCTCCCCGAATCGAGTCTTGTGTCCCCGAATTCTACCGCCGCCTTAGAGCGGCCGCGGTGATGAACCAGTGGCCCAGCCCCACCAGACCGCCCAGGGCCATGCAGCCAAGCCAGAGCGACGGCGCGCCGAGACGGCCCATGACCAACCCGCCCAGCATGGGCGCCAGGAAGGCCCCCCCGCCCCAGGCCATGCCGAAGGCGCCCTGGTAGGTCCCGCGCAAGGAGGGCGGGGCCAAGGCCGCCACCACCGCGGCGCCCATGGGAGCGCCGACCATCTCCCCAAAAGTCCATACCACGATGGCCGCCACATAGACGGGGGCGCCCCCGGCCAGGGCCTGGACGCCGAAGCCCAGGCCCGTGAGCGCGCCGCTGACCGCCAGCATGCGCGCGGGATGAGCCCGCTGCAGCTTCCTGCTGATCCAGGGCTGCAGCAGCACGATCATCACCCCGTTGATGGCGATGATGTAGCCGAAGCCCGCAGCCGAGATCCCATGGCTCTGCATGTCCACGGGCAGGGTGCAGTGGGCCTGGCTGTAGATGACCGCGATGCCCAGCATGAGCAGGAAGAAGCCCGCGAAGTCCCGGTCGCGGAAGGGCGCCGCGATGTGCAGGGGATGGGTCTTGGCCCCCGCGGGCCTGGTCTCCGGGAGCTTCCAGGCGGCCAAGGCCGCGAAGGCCAAGGTCGTGGCCGCGTCCGCGATGAAGAGCGCCGCGTAGCCGAAGCGCATCAAGGCCCCGGCGATCACCATGGCCCCGGAGAAGCCCAGGTTGACGGCCCAGTAGACCAGGCCGAAGGCGCGCTGGCGCTCGCCCGGGATGAGGTCCGCGACCATGGCCGAGGCCGCGGGCCGATACATGTCGCCCAGGAAGGAGACGCAGAACACGGCCATGGCCACGGCCGGGCCGGTGCGCGCCCAGGCCAGGGCCAGCACCGAAACCGCGCCCAGGCCCAAGGAAGCCACCATCACCTTCTTGCGCCCCAGGCGGTCCGAAAGCCACCCGCCCAGGGGCCCGGCCAGCACCGAGCCCGCGCCGTAGAGCGAGAGGACCAGGCCCACGCGCTCGACGGAGAAGCCGCGCTGGGAGGTCAGGTAGATGGCCAGGAAGGGCACCACGAAGCCCCCCAGGCGGTTGACCAGCATGCCGCACCAGAGGACGACGAAGGCCCGCGGCAAGCCGCGGAAGGGGCTCAGCACCGGGAATTAAGTCTTGTGTCCCCGGATTAGGCTTCCTTGAGGGCCGCCAGTTCCTTCTGCGTCCGTTCGCGCATGTATAGCGCGCCCGAGAAGCACTTCTGCGTGCAGATGGAGCAGCCCACGCAGCGCTCCGGGTCGGTCTCCGGGACCTTCTCGTCGTTGAGCTCGATGGCCAGATACGGGCAGCGCGAGCAGTTCCCGCAGTGCATGCAGAGCTCATCCTTGACTTGGGATATCTTCTTGACCGCGGTGAGCTCCATGAAGCCCCGGATGGGATCCGGGAGAGCCCGGCCGATGAGCCCGTCCATGGACGCGATGCCGCGCGCCTCCATCAGGTGGGAGACGCCGGAGTGCAGTTCGTCGATGATGCCGTAGCCCTGCTTCATCACCACGGTGCAGAACTGCACGGTCTTGGCGCCCAGGGCCAGGAAGTCCGCCGCGGACTTGTAGTCCATGGGCCCGCCGTTGCCCGAGACCGCCACGCCCATGCGCGAGACGTTGGCCAAGGTCAGGTTGGAGATCGGGATGACCCCCTCCCCGCTCATGCCCACCACCACGCCCTCCTCCCACGCTGGCTTGACGCCTTTGCGGAAAGCCAGCGTGGGGAAGGTGTTGGCCAAGGTCACGCCGGCCTTGGCGTTGCGATGGCGCGCCAGGACCTTCTTGATCTCCGCCATGATGGGGTAGATCGCGGTCACGGCCGCGGTGAGCTTGAAGAGCTTGGGGATGTCGGGGTCGCCGATGGAGAGCACCCAGCCGATGATCTTGGCCGTGAGCTCCGCGTCCTGGGACACGATGTCGCCCTTGGTGCCGTCCCCGCCCTGCGGGCAGGAGAGGCTGTACTCGATGCCCATGACCCCGCAGTCCTCGAGCTTCTTGGTGTTGGACTGCCAGCCCTTCTTGTCGGCCTCGTCGTTGCCCGTGACCGGGCCGCCGGTGGAGGCCATGGTCAGCCGGTCCGGGTATTCCCTGACCAGGCGCTCGACCTCGCGCCGCACGCGCTCCATGTGATGCCCGGAGACGTTGTCGCAGTTGGCGTAGGTGGACTGGGTGAAGGCGAACATGTACTCGGCCGGGATATGGATGGGCACCCCGTCGAAGGCGGTCTTCATGACCCCGCCCGGCCAGCCCGCCTCATAG
>JAQUNT010000428.1 GCA_028717525.1 Elusimicrobiota bacterium | reverse complement strand
CGTGCGCTGCTGGATGAAGGCGTCGAGAGGCACCACGAAGACCCCGGCGCTCATCCCGGCCAGGAACAGGTCGAGGGCGGCGCGCACCGGGGAGGCCGCGGCGAAGGCCAGGTCCGCCGGGAAGAGCACCAGCCCCACAGCGCCCATGGGGACCAGTCCCAGCTCGACTTTCTCGCGCGAGAGCCGGCCGGCGACGTAGCTGCCCAGGCCGATGCCCAGGGCCACCGCGATCTGGAAGCCGCTCAAGGCCCGTTCGCCGAGATGCATGAGCTCCCGGCCGTAGACCAGGATGTTCATCTGGAAGATGGCGCCCAGGAACCAGAAGTAGGCCGAGCCCAGCAAAGCCAGGAAGATGGGCCGGCGCAGGCGGATGCGCGAGAGGTTGTCCCAGGTCTGAGCGACGAAGTTCAGCCGGATAGGGACGGCTGACGCCGCGGCCGGCACGGCGGTCACGCGCAGGGCCGCGGCCAGGCCCGCGGCCGCAGCCGCGGCGAAGACCAGGCAGGCGTACTGCAAGCTGCCCCGGAAGGCGGAGAGCAGGAGCCCCGCCGCCACCGTGCCCAGCACGATGCCCAGGAAGGTCATCATCTGCATGAGGCCGTTGCCGCTGGAGAGGTCGGCGTCGTCGAGTATCTCGGGCAGGATGGCGAGCTTGGCCGGCCCCAAGAAGGCGCTGTGCGCGCCCAGACAGAAGAGGATGGCCAGCAGGCCGGGGATGCTGCCGCCGGGCAGAGCCAGCAAGGTCAGGAGCATGAGGGCCAGCTCGACGCACTTGCAGGCCACGATGATGGTCTTCTTGCTGAAGCGGTCCGCCACCGAGCCGGCCGCGGGGGAGAGCAGGAGGAAGGGCAGGATGAAGACGGCTCCGGCGGCCGCGATGAAGCCGGCCGCGCGCCCGGCGGGCAAGGACGACACCATCAGCAGGGCCGTGAGGGTCTTGAAGGCGTTGTCGTTGAAGGCCGACAGGCTCTGGGCGACGAGCAGGGCCCGGAATCCCGGCGCGGCCGTCGAGCTTCTCTGATTCATCTCATTCCCCCGGAGGCTGGAGTCCGGCCAGGTAGCGCCCGAAGGCGCGCATGGCGCGCAGGTGGATGCGGGCCTGGGTCAGGCTGTAGAGCGGCCAGGGCAGGGCCGGCCGGTAGTCGTGGATGGCGATCAGCAGGACCCTGCCCCCCAGGACCTGCCGGAACTCCAGGCGCGGCTTGGCGGTCGAACGCTGCAGCGGGTGCACCAGGGCCCCGCCGGTGATATAGAAGACCTGGCGCGACTCGCTCTGGCTGCGGTCGCGCGCGAAGGTGAGCTCCACCAGGCAGAGCCGCGAGCCGACCAGGCGGAAGCGCACGTTGCGCGCGGCGTCCACGTCGGCGCGCAGCACCCAGCGGAAGCGCCGGCCCAGGAAGGCGCCGTACTGCTCGGCGGCCCAGCGCGCGGTGCGGCCCGGGGGCAGGAGCACGCGCTGGACCGAACGCACGTCGTAGCGGTAGAGTTCCCGCCAGGGCGCGTGGTGCAGAGGCCGCGGCCCGCGCCCCTGGCGGGCCAGGGCCTGGCCCCGGGCCGCGGCGGCCCGGACCGCGACGTCGAACGGGATGCCCGGCACGCCCGCTTCCTCCTGGAGGCGGCGGTCGCGGCAGACCATGGAGTGCCTGATGCTCTCGACCAAGGGGGCGACCAGGGCCTGCGGCGCGCCGCTCACCAGACCCAGCCAGGAGCGGCACCAGAAGGTCCCGGAGACCGGGACGGAGAAGAAGCGGCGCTGGAACCCCAGCAAGGCCGCCGTGCGCTTCAGGAGCTGGCGATAGGTCATCACGTCCGCGGCGCCGATGTCGCAGCTGCGGCTGCGGGCGGCGGGATGCTCCAGGCAGTAGGTCAGCAGGGCCAGCGCGTCGTCGAGCGCGATGGGCTGGGTGAGGTTGCCCGCCCAGGACGGGCAGGGGATGACGGGCACGCGCTCGACCAGGCAGCGCAGCATGCCGTAGGAGGAGCTCCCCGGCCCGATGATGATGCTGGCGCGCAAGGCGGTGACCGGGACGCCCCGGCTGGCCAAGGTCTGTTCGACCTCCAGGCGGCTGCGCAGGTGCGCGGAGAGCGCCGGCTCGTCCGGGATGAGCCCGCCCAGGTAGACGATCTGCCGGACCCCGGCCTGCGCGCAGGCCCTCGCGAAGTTGTCCGCGCAGATGAGGTCGAAGTCCGGGAATGAGCCCTGGGTCAGGTGCGCGGAGGGCAGCATGGAGTGGACCAGGTAGACGGCCTGCTCCGCGCCCCGCAGCGCGGCCTCGCACTGCAGCAAGGAGAACAGGTCGCAGCGCCGCCACTCCATGCCCGCGGCATCGGGCGGGTTGCGGGCCAGGCCGATGACCGGGCGCCGGCCGGCCAGAGCGGCGGCCAGAGCCCGGCCCACGAAGCCGGTCGCGCCCGCGATGGCGACGGCGCCCGTCATGCGCGGGACTCGCCGATGGCCTTCGTGAACTCGGCTAGGAACTCCGCCGCGGTGCGCGGCCGCTTCTCCGGGTCGGCCTGCAGGGCCCGCGCGAAGAAGGCGTCGAGCTCCGCGGGCAGGCCCGGGGCCTTGCGGCTGGGAGGGGTGAAGACCATGTTCATCTTGGTGTAGAGCATGCCCGCGTTGGTCCCGTCGAAGGGCCGCGCGCCGGTGAGCATCTCGTAGAGGCAGACGGCCAAAGAGTAGAGGTCCGACTCGGCCCGGACCACCCCGGTCTCGGACTCCGGGGCCATGTAGGGCGGGGTCCCCGCCACCGTGGCCGATATGGAGAGGCGGCTCAGGGCCTCGTGGGCCTGCCGGGCCACGCCGAAGTCCATGACCTTGACGCGGTTGTCGCGGGTGATCATGATGTTGGGCGGCTTGAGGTCACGGTGGATGACCGCGCGCGCATGGGCGTAGGTCAGCGCCGAGCAGACCTGGGCCAGGACGCCCTTGATCTCCGGCACGGTGAGCCGGCCGTTCTCGTATACCACCAGGTCCAAGGTCTTGCCGTCGAGGTATTCGAAGACCAGGAAGACCTCGCCCTCGTGCTCGAATATGCCGTGGATGTCCACGATGCTGGGATGGCGCAGCTGGGCCACGGTGCGCGCCTCCTTGAGGAAGCGGTCCCGCTCGCGGGGGTCGTTGCGGATCTCGTCGCGCATGCGCTTGACCGCCACCCGGCGCTGCAGGGAGAGGTCCTCGGCCTCGTAGACCGCGCCCATGCCCCCCGAGCCAATCTGACGCAGGACGCGGTAGCCGGCGGGCAGGCCGGGCAGGGAAAG
>JAQUNT010000427.1 GCA_028717525.1 Elusimicrobiota bacterium | reverse complement strand
CTACTTCATGGGCATCGACGAGGCCAAGTTCCGCCTGCCCGTGTTCCCGGGCAGCGTGCTGAGGATGCACCTGGAGGAGCTGCGCGTGGGACGCATCGGCCGGTTCCGCGGCGAGACCTACGTGGACGGCAAGCTCGGGGCCGAAGCCATGCTGACCTTCGCCGTGAACGAGAAGGAGGCGTGATGGGCATCCACCCGACGGCCGTCGTCCACCCCGCGGCCCAGCTCGACCCCAGCGTCGAGGTCGGCCCGCACGCCGTCATCGGCCCGGAGACCGTCATCGGCCCGGGCTGCGTCATCGGCCCGCACTGCGTGGTGGAGCACACCACCATGGGCCGGGAGAACCGCCTGGTGGCCTCCTGCTTCGTGGGCGGCCCGCCGCAGGACCTGCACTACAAGGGCGAACCCACGCGCCTGGTCTTGGGCGACCGCAACCTGGTACGCGAGGGCGTGACCTTGAACCGCGGCACCACCGCCACCGGCGAGACGCGCATCGGCTCGGGCTGCCTGTTCATGGCCCTGTCGCACGTGGCGCATGACTGCCGGGTCGGCAACAACGTCATCATGGCCAACGCCACCGGCCTGGCCGGGCACGTGGAGGTCGGCGACGGAGCCATCCTCTCCACGGTGATCGGGGTGCACCAGTTCACGCGCATCGGGCGCATGGCCATGGTCAGCGCCGGCTCCATGATCGGCAAGGATGTCCCCCCCTTCTGCGTGGCCCAGGGGGACCGCGCGCACCTGCGCGGCCTCAACCTGATCGGCCTGCGCCGCTCGGGCCTCAAGCCCCCGACGATCCGCGCCATGAAGGAGGCCTACGTGACGCTCTTCAAGGAAGGGCTGCGCCTGGAGGAAGCCGTGGCCAAGCTGCGCGCCGCGGGCCCCATCCCGGAGGTCGCGGAGATGCTGGACTTCATCGCCAAGAGCAAGCGCGGCGTCACCCGGCCCCTGGCGGGGAAGGCCGAGGAAGAGGAGGCCGAGGTCTGAGCGAGCCCATCGGCCTGCTCGCCGGCTCCGGGCGCTTCCCGCTGCTCTTCGCGGCGGAGGCGCGCCGGATGGACGTCCCGGTGGTGGCCCTGGGCATCAAGGACGTCACCGACCCGGCCCTGGAGGGCCTGGCCGGGAAGGTCCAGTATTTCCCGCTGGGGCAGCTCTCCAAGCCCATCGCGGCCCTCAAGGCCGCGGGAGTGCGGCGGGCGGTCATGGTGGGCAAGGTCCAGCACGTCTCCCTGTTCGGAGGGGTGATGCCGGACCTGCGCGCGATCAAGGTCATGGCCTCCCTGAAGGACAAGCGCACGGACACCATCCTGCGCGCCGTGGCCGACGAGTTCGCCAAGGACGGCATCGAGCTGCTCTCCTCGGCCACCTTCCTCTCCCACCTGCTGGTCCCGGAGGGGCCGCTGACGCGGCGGCGGCCGAGCCCGGCGGAGCTGGCCGACATGCGCCTGGGCTGGGCCGCGGCCAAGGCCGTGGCCGGCTTCGACATCGGCCAGACCGTGGTCGTCGGCCAGGGCGCGGTGGTGGCGGTCGAGGCCATGGAGGGCACCGACGCCGCCATGCTGCGGGCCCGGGACTTGGCGCGCTCCCACGGCCAGGAGGCCGTGCTCACGGTCGTGAAAGTGGCCAAGCCCCGCCAGGACCTGCGCTTCGACATCCCGGTGCTGGGGCTCGATACCCTCCAGGTCTGCGCCGAGGCCGGGGTCAGGGCCCTGGCCGTGGAGGCGCGCGCCACGATCATCTTCGACAAGGACGAGTTCCTCCGGCAGGCCGACGGCCAGGGATTGGCCATCCTGGGCGTGCCCGCCGGCGGACTGGAGCCAACATGACCCACAACCGCCGCATCAAGATCGGAGTCCTCGGCGCCGGCAAGATCGGGTCCCTGCACGCCAAGGTCCTGACCAAGACCCCGGACTTCGAGCTGGTCGCGGTCTGCGACACCAACCTCTGGCGCGCCCAGTTGGCCGCCTGGCAGTGCAACACCGTGGCGGTGCGCGACTACCGCGACGTCATCGCCAAATCCGACGCGGTCATCGTGGGCGTCCCCACCCCCCTGCACCACGAGGTGGGGCTGGCCGCCATCCGGGCGGGCAAGCACGTGCTCATCGAGAAGCCCATCGCCGCCTCCGTGGAGGAGGCCAAGGAGCTCCTGGCCGAGGCCGAGGCCCGCAAGGTGGTGCTCATGGTCGGGCACGTGGAGCGCTTCAACCCGGCGGTCCTGGAGGCCATCAAGCACATCCGCGACCCGCGCTTCATCACGGTCGAGCGCCTGGGGCCTTACGACCCGCGCATGAGCCACATCGGCGTGGTCCTGGACCTGATGATCCACGACCTGGACATCCTGCTGACCTTGGTGGGCTCCCCGGTGGAGTCCTTGGAGGCCGTGGGCGCCCATCTGCTGAGCCAGCAGGAGGACATCGCCAACGTGCGCGTGCGCTTCAAGTCCGGCTGCATCGCGGTCCTCACCGCCAGCCGCATCTCCCTGGAGAAGAGCCGCAAGCTGCGGGTGTTCCAGAAGGACTCCTACATCTCGCTAGACTACGGCAGCGGCGCGCTCAAGATCGCCCAGAAGAAGACCCCAGTCATCAAGAGCCTCAAGGACGTGGAGCTGGTGCGGCCCAAGTTCCCCAAGACCGAGCCCCTGCGCAACGAGCACCTGCACTTCCTGGACTGTATCCGCCACAACCGCAAGCCCTGGCCCAGCGGCGAGCACGGCACCGAGGCCCTCAAGCTCGCCCTGCAGATCTCCGAGGAGCTGCAGCGCTACGAGGTCTCCGGCTACGCCCAGAGCCGGTCCTTCATCCCGCCCTGGGCCCAGGACCTCGGCCGCATCGCCAAGAGCGTGGGCAAGGACATCCTGGGCGGCGACTGAGGCCGGCGCCCGCCCCCGCTCATGGACAAGCCCCTCATCCTCATCGTGGCCGGCGACCCCTCCGGGGACCTGCACGGCTCCCGCCTGGCCCGCGAGCTCCGGGCCGGCGGGGCGCGGGTGGCCGCGGTCGGAGGGCCTCTGCTGCGCCGCGAGGCCGACGAGTTCCTGGAGGACCTGGCCTCGCACGCCATCACGGGCTTCTGGGAGCCGGCGGTCAAGGCGGGCTTCCTGTTCAAGCTCGCCCTGCGCCTGAGGCGCTGGCTGCTGGCCCGCCGTCCCGCGGCCGTGGTCTGCGTGGACTACTACGGCTTCAACCGCCGGGTCCTGGGCCTGGCCAAAGCGGCCGGCGTGCCGGCCTATTATTTCATCAGCCCGCAGGTCTGGGCGAGTCGA
>JAQUNT010000426.1 GCA_028717525.1 Elusimicrobiota bacterium | reverse complement strand
GGGCAGTCCACGTGCGCGTAGTGCCGCTTGTCCGTCTGGTACTCGGCGTGGTGCACGTTGATGGTCACGCCGCGCGCCTTCTCTTCGGGGGCGTTGTCGATCTCGTCGTAGCGCTTGGCCTGCGCCAGGCCCTTCTTGGACAGGTAGAGGGTGATGGCCGCGGTCAGGGTCGTCTTGCCGTGGTCCACGTGACCGATCGTGCCGATGTTGACGTGCGGCTTGGTGCGCTCGAATTTCGCCTTGGCCATATTCAATCTCTCCTTATCTCTTGGCTTCCTTGGCTTCCCTCTCCACGATAGCCTTCCTCACGTTGGCGGGGACTTCAGCGTAATGGCTGGGCTCCATGGTGAAGGACGCCCGCCCCTGGGAGATGGAGCGCACCACGGTCGCGTAGCCGAAGAGCTCGGACAGCGGCACCGTGGCCTTGACGAACTTCAGATGCGCCCGGTCTCCCATCTCCTGGATGTGGGCGCGTCGGGAATTAAGGTCGCCGATGACGTTGCCCATGTACTCCTGCGGGGTGACCACTTCGAACCTCATGACGGGCTCGAGGATGGTGGGATGGGCCTTCTTGCAGCCGGAGCGCAGGGCCATGGCGGCCGCGATCTTGAACGCCATCTCGGAGGAGTCCACGTCGTGATAGGAGCCGTCGAGCAGCGTGACCTTCACGTCCACGAGCGGGAACCCCGCCAGGGCGCCTCCGGGCAGGGCCTCGCGCACCCCCTTCTCCACGGCCGGGATGTATTCCCTCGGGATGCGCCCCTGCTTGACGCCGTCTATGAACTCGAATCCCTTGCCCATCGGGTTGGGCTCGATCTGGAGGATGCAGTGGCCGTACTGGCCGCGCCCGCCGGTCTGCCGGATGAACTTGCCTTCCTCGGTGACCTTCTTGCGCACCGTCTCCTTGTAGGCCACCTGCGGCTGGCCCACGTTGCCCGACACGCTGAACTCCCGCCGCATCCGGTCGACGATGATGTCCAGATGCAGTTCGCCCATGCCGGAGATGATGGTCTGGCCGGTGTCGGTGTCGGTCCGGATGCGGAAGGTCTGGTCCTCTTCGGCCAAACGCTGCAGGGCCACGGCCATCTTCTCCTCGTCGGCCTTGCTCTTGGGCTCGATGGCCACGGAGATGACGGGCTCCGGGAAACTGATCTGCTCCAGGATGATGGGATGGCCCTCGTCGCAAAGGGTCATGCCCACGGCGGAACTCTTCATGGCCACCGTGGCCGCGATCTCGCCGGCGCGGACCTCCTTGATCTCCTCGCGGTGGTTGGCGTGCATCCGGAGGAGCCGGCCCACGCGCTCCGTGGTGCGCTTGTTGGCGAAGTAGACCATGTCGCCCGTGTGCAATCGTCCGGAATAGACCCGGAAGAAGGCCAGCTTGCCCACGAAGGGATCGGTCTGGATCTTGAACATCAGGGCCGCGAACGGCTCCGCATCCGAGGCTTTCCGTTCGACCGGCTCATCCGTGCGCGGGTCGATGCCCATGAGCGTCGGCCTGTCCAAGGGTGAGGGCAGGTAGTCGCAGACCGCGTCGAGCATGGGCTGCACGCCCTTGTTCTTGTAGGAGGAGGCGGCCAGGACCGGGAAGATCTTGGACTGCAGAACGCCCTTGCGCAGGATGCGGCGCAGGTCGGCGGGGGCGAAATCGTGGTGGTGGCCGTGGACGTAGCGCTCCATGGCGTGGTCGTCGAACTCGACGATCTGCTCGATCATCTTCTCGTGCCAATGCCTGGCCTTGGCCTTGAGGGCATGGGGGATCTCGGCGACGTCCCACTGGGCCCCCAGTTCCTCGCCGTGCCAGACCAGGGCCTGCATCTCGATGAGGTCGATGACTCCGGCGAACTTGGACTCGGCGCCGATAGGGAGCTGGATGGCGCAGGCGTTGGCGCCCAGCAGCCTGTGGATGGAGTCGTACGACATCTTGAAGTCCGCGCCGGTGCGGTCCATCTTGTTGATGTAGGCGATGCGCGGGACCTTGTACTTGTCGGCCTGGCGCCAGACCGTCTCGGACTGCGGCTCGACGCCCTGCACACCGTCGAAGCACACCACCGCGCCGTCGAGCACGCGCAGGGAGCGCTCCACCTCGGCCGTGAAGTCCACATGCCCGGGGGTGTCGATGATGTTGATGGCGCAGTCTCGCCATTGGCAGTGGGTGGCGGCCGCGGTGATGGTGATGCCGCGCTCGCGCTCCTGGGGCATCCAGTCCGTGGTGGTCGCCCCGTCGTGGACCTCCCCGATCCTATGGATGCGCCCCGTGTAGTAGAGGATGCGCTCGGTCGTGGTGGTCTTGCCCGCGTCGATGTGCGCGATGATGCCGATGTTGCGCACTTTCTCGAGCGGGAACTTCCTGGTCGTCATCTCACCACCGATAATGGGCGAAGGCGCGGTTGGACTCCGCCATCTTGTGGGTATCCTCGCGCTTCTTGAACGCCACGCCTTCCTTCTTGGCCGCCGCCAGGAGCTCCTCCGCCAGGCGCACGGCCATGGGCTTGCCGGACTTGGCGCGGGCCGCGTCGAGGATCCAGCGCATGGCCAAAGTGGAGGAGCGCGTCGGGTTGACCTCGATGGGGACCTGGTAGGTCGCGCCGCCCACGCGCCGGGCCTTGACCTCGAGCAGGGGCCGCACGTTCTCGATGGCCTTGGTGAGGACGTTCAAGGCGTCCTCCTTGGTGCGCTCGGCCATGATGTCCATGGCGCCGTACATGATGGCCTCGGCGGCGTGCTTCTGCCCCCGGTAGTTGAGCTTGTTGATGAGCCGGGAGACCAGCACGGAATTGTACTTGAAGTCCGCGGGGGGCAGGCCCCGGCGATCTCGCGGTCTGAGTCCTTTTCTGGGCATACGATTTTCTCCTTAAGCCTTGGGCGCTTCTTTGGGCCGCTTGGCGCCGTAGAGGGAGCGGCCCTGCCGGCGGCCTTCGACTCCCGCCGTGTCCAGCACGCCGCGGATGATGTGGTAGCGCACGCCGGGCAGGTCCTTGACGCGGCCGCCGCGGATCATCACGATGGAGTGCTCCTGCAGGTTGTGCCCGACGCCCGGTATGTAGCCCGTGACCTCGGTGCCGTTGGTCAGCTTGATGCGGGCGATCTTGCGCAGGGCGGAATTGGGCTTCTTGGGGGTGGTGGTCTTCACCTGCGTGCACACCCCGCGCCTCTGCGGGCAGCCCATGAGGGCGGGAGCCTTGGCATGGCGGAGATTCTTGCTGCGCCCGATGCGGATGAGTTGGTTGATGGTCGGCATAGTTCCTCTCTTACGGCTTGGCCTCG
>JAQUNT010000425.1 GCA_028717525.1 Elusimicrobiota bacterium | reverse complement strand
ACCAAGAAGACTAAGACCAGGAGACCATATGCCCACCATCACCAAGCCGACGACCAAGACCCGCAAGGACCTCACCAGCCTCTCCGACGTGACCACGGCCGAGCTGCAGGGCTGGCTCGACCTCGCCCTCAAGCTCAAGGCCGAGAAGAAGGCCGGCAAGGCCCACAGCCACCTGGCGGGCAAGAACCTGGCCATGATTTTCCAGAAGTCCTCCACCCGGACCCGGGTCTCCTTCGAGATCGCCATGCGCCAGCTCGGCGGCGGCGCGCTCTTCCTCTCCAACAACGACATGCAGCTGGGCCGCGGCGAGACCATCTCCGACACCGCCCAGGTGCTCTCGCGCTACTGCGACGGGATCATGGCCCGGGTCTTCGCCCACTCTGACATCACGACCTTGGCCAAGTACGCCAGCGTGCCGGTCATCAACGGGCTCTCCGACTACTCGCATCCCTGCCAAGCCGTGGCCGACTACCAGACCATCCTGGAGCACAAGAAGAAGCTCAAGGGCCTGACCTTGGCCTACGTGGGCGACGGCAACAACGTGGCCCACAGCCTGCTCTTCGGCGGCGCCAAGCTGGGCGTCAGCGTCACCATCGTCTGCCCCCAGGGCTACGAACCCCAGAAGTCCGTGGTGGACCAGTGCGTCGTGGACGGGAAGGAGACCGGGGCCCGCGTCCTGGTGTCCAACGACACGGCCGCGGTCAAGGGCGCGGACGTCATCTACACGGACGTCTGGGCCTCCATGGGCCAGGAGAAGGAGCACGCCGAGCGCCTGCGCATCTTCAAGGACTACCAGATCAACGCCGGGCTCATGGCCAAGACCGGAAAGAAGGACGCCCTCTTCATGCACTGCCTGCCCGCGCACCGCGGCGAGGAAGTGACCGACGAGGTGGTGGACAGCCCGAACTCCGTGGTCTTCGACGAAGCGGAGAACCGCCTGCACGCGCAGAAGGCCATCCTGGTCAGCTTGATGGGCCGCTAGGCCCCGAGGTCGAACCATGCACAGCGCGCGACTCCTCTCCGCCCTGCTGGCGGTGGGCTCCTTGGCTCTGGCCGGCTGCGTCGGCCTGCGCTACCAGCCGCCCGCCACGGAGATGCCCCGGGCCTCGGGCAGCCCCGTGCCCCTCCGGGTCGGGCTGTCCGTGGAGAATCCCTCGCCCCCGGTCTCGACGAGCGGCTTCGCCTCCTTGGCCGTGGCCGGCAGCGTCATCAACATGGGCCAGCTCCTGGCCGACGGCCTGCGCCAGGCCCGCGTCTTCGAGAACGTGCGCTATCCCATGCCCCGCACCGAAGAGGCCCAGGCGAGCACGGACCTGGTCATCAACGCGGACTTCAAGCGCAGCTTCACCTCGGACCCGGGCAAGGTCCCCAAGGCCATCCTCTCGGGCTTCCTGTTGATGCTGCCCACGCCGTTCCTCGAGTACAACGACCGCAACGAGGTCTCGGTCACGGCCGCCGCGCAGGACCGCCAAGGCAACACCCTCAAGGACTACAACATCAACCTCGACATGGTCGCCTCCTGGAAGCTCTTCAGCGAGGGGCGCTCCTACAAGGAGGGCCCGGTGGTGGCGGCCAACTCGCTGGTGGCCCAGTTCGTGGAGGCCATCCTGGCCGACCGCCCCCTCTACGAGAAGTACGCCCGCGAGAAGCGCTCGGCCCCGGTCGCCTCCCGCGCCCGGCCCACCGCCGCGCCGCGGGTGAGCTCGGACGTGGACACCCCGCGCTACACCTCGCAGCCCCGGCCCGACGACTTCGCCATCGTGGTGGGCATCGAGAATTACTCCCGCCTGCCCGCGGCCAGCCACGCGGAGCACGACGCCGAGGCCGTGCGCAGCCACCTTTTGGCCTTGGGCCTGCCCGAGCGCAACATCGTCATGCTCGAGGGCCAGCGCGCGGTGCGCAGCCAGCTCGCCGCCTACCTGGAGGAGTGGCTGCCCAAGAACGTGCGCCCCGACTCCACGGTCTTCTTCTACTACTCCGGCCACGGCGCCCCGGACCCCAAGACCGGGCAGGCCTTCCTCCTGCCCTGGGACGGCGACCCGGTCTTCCTGCAGTCCACCGCCTACCCGGTCAAGAAGCTCTACAGCCAGCTGGCCGCGCTCAAGGCCCGGCGCGCGGTGGTGGCGCTGGATTCCTGCTTCTCGGGCGCGGGGGGCCGCTCGGTGCTGCCCCCGGGCACCAAGCCTTTGGTGACCAAGATGGAGGACATGACTCCGGCCGGTGACGTGACGCTGTTCACGGCCTCGGCGGGCGACGAGATCACGGGCTCCCTGGACGAGCAGGGCCACGGGATGTTCACCTACTACTTCCTCAAGGCCCTGGACCAGGGCAAACGCCGAGCCAGCGACATCTACGATTACCTCAAGCCCAAGGTGCAGGACGAGGCGCGCCGGCAGAACCGCGAGCAGTCCCCCGCCTTCTTCGGACCCGACGAGTTCCTGGGGCAGACGGCTTCCTCCCCGGCCGAGCCGGCGCCCGCGCAACCCGAGAAGCCGAAGACTCCGGCCCAGGGCTGGGACGACCAGCTGTGAGGCCCCTGAAGACCCGAGCGGCGAACCTCGTTGCCTGGACCCTCTACGCCGCGGCCCTGGCCGGCTGCGGCGGCAGCAAGCTCGTGATGACCGGCCCCGCGACGCCCCCAGCCGAGCCCGTAGGCCTCATGGTTGTGGACGCTTCCGAGCCGAGCTTCGGCCGCGAGCTCTCCCAGCAGCTCGCCAGCCACGGCTACAGCATGCTCGACAACTCCAAGACCGCGAGCCTCCTCAGCCGGCTCGGCCGCAGCGGCTATCCGGTGGAGGAACCCGAGAGCATGGCCGCGCTCAAGTCCTGCCTGGTCGACGCGGTACTCACCGTGCGCTCCGACGCGGCGTCCTCCGTGGGCTTCGGCGGAGGCTCTTTGCTGGACAAGGTCAAGCTCCGGGTCCTCAAGACCTCCTCCGGAGAGGCCATCGCCGGGATGGACTGGACCAACTCCTGGGGCGGCATGCCCGGCTCCCCGGCCGACGGGATGATGCGCAAGTCCGCGGCGGCCGCTGCGCGCGAGCTGGCCGCGGCCTTGGCCGCCCGTCTCGGCCAGCCCGGGCCGCGCTCCGCCCTGAAGTGCCCGGAGCGCTCCTTCGCGGTCGCCTCCCGCGCCCGGCCCGCCGCCGCGCCGCGGGTGAGCTCGGACGTGGACACCCCGCGCTACACCTCGCAGCCCCGGCCCGACGACTTCGCCATCGTGGTGGGCATCGAGAATTACTCCCGCCTGCCCGCGGCCAGCCACGCGGA
>JAQUNT010000424.1 GCA_028717525.1 Elusimicrobiota bacterium | reverse complement strand
ATCGAGCTGCGCGACGGAGCCATCGTCACCGGCGAGAACTCGGCCATGATGCACGCCGCCTCCAGCCTGGTGCTCAACGCGGCCAAGCGCCTCGCGGAGATCCCGGACAAGATCCCTCTCCTGCCGGCCAACATCATCGCCTCGATCGCTCACCTCAAGAAGGAGGTCCTGCGCACCAAGCAGCTCAGCCTCGACCTCGAGGAGACCCTGATCGCGCTGAGCATCAGCTCCGCCAGCAACCCGGCGGCCCAACTGGCCGTGGAGAAGCTCGGCGAGCTGAAGGGCTGCGACGTGCACATGACCCACATCCCGACGCCCGGCGACGAGGCCGGCCTGCGCCGGCTGGGCGTCAACCTCACCAGCGACGCGAACTTCTCGAGCAAGTGCCTGTTCGTGGCCTAGCCGGCGTCCTGGCCTAGCCTTTGATATTCTTGATCCCGAGGATCCGCGTCACGGTGCCGATGAGGTCATCCGGGGCGAAGGGCTTGACGAGGTAGCCGTCCAGACTGACCGTTTCCGTGAAGACGCGGCTCAACTCCTGCAGGGCCGAGACGACGAGGATGCGGACGTCGCGGGTGTGCGGAGTGTTGCGGATCAGGGTGCCGACCACGTAGCCGTCCGCGCCGGGCATCATGATGTCCAGGACCAGGAGGTCCGGGGGTTTGACCGACGGATCCGGCGGCTCGACGCCCAGCTTCTTGAGCGCCTCCAGTCCCGTCGCGCAGGAGGCCACCTGATGGCCGGCCCGGCTCAGGATGGCGACCATCAGCTGGTTCACATACTCGTCGTCTTCGACGACCAGGATCTCCGCCATGGCGGAATGGTAGCACCTTCCGCTCCATCCGTCAATTCCCGGCGGCCCGCGCTCAGCGCGATGTCGCGGGGGTCCCGCCCGCGAAGGGGGCGTCGGCTTTGGAGCGGCCCTGACTGTAGGTAAAATCGGCGACGACCTCATCCTTGAACGTGACGGCGAGCTTCTGGTGTTCGGATCCTCCCTGGGCCCTGCCGATCTTCCCTCCGCCTACAGGGAAGACGGTCGAGGCTCTCACCTTGCCGGTGGATACCGTGTGGCTATAGAACCAGACTTCGTCGCCGTTCCCATCCACGGCAGTGGAGCCGGGCTGGCCGAACATCGTCGTGATGTCGGACTTCGTGGTCTTCCCGCGCTGGATCTGGGCCACCTGCCAAGACTCGATCTTCTCCCCCTGCTCCATGGTGTGACTGCAGCCGATCACGGACAGGGCGGCAGCGAACAACAGGCCGGCCGAACCGCGCGAAAGCATCGGGCGCCTCCGTGGGAGCCTGATGCGTCCTGCTGCGGCGCGATCCGGCATCCCTGGCGCCCATTATAGGTCATATCCGGCGAGCCCGACAAACCGGAAGGGGACGCGGCTCGGGGTCCCGGGAGGTCGGCTTGCCCGTCCTGCCAAAATGTGCTTTCATGGGCCTGGCCACCTTCTCGCGCCGTCGTCGAGCTCGCATCGCATATTCCGAAAGGGACCCGCCATGATGGAGCCTCTTGCGCTGTTTCTGCTCGCGTTGATCCGCCCGGCGGCCGCCGACGTCGTGAGCCTGCCCAACGACGTGTCCATGTCGGGCATCGTTTCGGACGTCACGGGCGAGGGCTTCACGCTCCGGGTCGCCGAGGACGGCTACGTCTTCCTGAGCTCCGCGATGGTCGTTTCCGTGGAGCTCCAGAGCCAGCGGCAGAACCGGAGGCTCCTGGCCGATTGGCGCCGCCGCAGGCTGAAAGCCGAGTCGGAGGAGAGAGCGCAGCTAAAGTTCGCCGCCGCGCAGAGGGCCAAGGGGCTCATCCCCGACAAGGGGGAATGGGTGACCTCCGCGGAGCGCAGGGAAAGCGCGCCCCTCGTGTTCCAGTGGACGGCTTTTGCCTCGCAGCGGCGGATGCTGGCGCGGCATCGCTGCCGGCCCAGGCAGCAGTCCGGCTCGGCCGCCAGGGCGATTCCTCTGGGCCGGACTTCCAGCGGATTGCTCAGCTACGGCTCAGCGCAACTGCCTTTCTCCAGGACATCCAGCGGCTTGCTCCGCCAGGATGCCCTGCGCAGATAGTCGGTGGCGTCCCTTCAGCCGAGCTTCAGGCCGGCCAGCCGCTCCGCGAGCTTGGCCACGTACCAGCCCTGGTACTTCGCGGCCTCGAGCTCGTTCTTGCTGGGCATGCGCTCGCCCTCGCCGCCCGCGATGGTGGCGGCGCCGTAGGGAGAACCGCCGGTCAGCTCCGATATCCCCATCTGCCCCTGGAAGCTGTAGGGAAGCCCCGCCACGACCATGCCGTGGTGCAGCAAGGTGGTATGGAAGGAGAGCAATGTGGACTCCTGCCCTCCGTGCTGGGTGGCGGTGCTGGCGATCACGCTGCCGACCTTGCCCACCAGCGCCCCCTTGAGCCACAGGCCGCCCGTTGCGTCGAGGAATTGGCGCATCTGGCCGCACATGTTGCCGAAGCGCGTCGGCGTGCCGAAGATGACGGCGTCCGCTGAAGCCAGGTCATCGATCTTGCAGACCTCCACCTGGGCTTGGGCCTTCTGCGCTTCCAGGGCGCCCATCTTCGCCAGCACCTCGGCGGGCAGGGTTTCCGGGACTCTCCTGATGGAGACCTCCGCGCCCGGGACGGACTTCGCGCCCTCGGCGGCGGCCTGGGCCATCTGATAGACGTGCCCGTACATGGAATAGTAGGCGACCAGGATCCTCATAGCATCCTCCCGGCCCGGCGTTTCGCCGGCCCTTGAGATATCATCATATTCCGGCGGTTCTGACAATGGAGAGGGGGCCGCGCGCTGCGCAGGCCGCCGGCAATCGGTATAATACAGCGCAGGGCTCCAAGCGATGAAGGTCAAGATCTGCGGGATCACGAACCGCGAGGATGCGGTCTGGGCCCTCAACGACGGCGCGCATTTCATCGGCGTCGATTTCCGCAGGCGGAGCCCGCGGCGCGTCCTGCCCGACGAGGCGAAGGACTGGGTCCCCGCGCTGCCCACGTTCGCCGCTGTCGTGGGCCTCTTTGACGACGAGAGCTCAAAGGAGATCGCGCGCATCGCCGCGGAGATGAACCTCAAGGGGGTCCAGCTCAACGGCCCTCAGACTCCCCAGCGGCTCAGAGGTCTGCGCCAAGCCTTGACTGCCACCGAGTGCCCCCCCTTCATCATCAAAGCCCTGGCCTGCCCCGGCCCGGAGACGCTCGCGGACATCCCCCGCTGGGGCGATGCGATCGACTACGTCTTGCTCTACGACCCCGCGGAAAGCCAGCCGGGCCGGAGCCCGCGCCCGTTCGCTTGGGCTCTGGC
>JAQUNT010000423.1 GCA_028717525.1 Elusimicrobiota bacterium | reverse complement strand
TATCTGGGGCTCCTCGGGCGGCCCCGGGACGAGCCGCTCAGGCGGAGGCTGCGCCAGGCTTTGACCGCCTGGCTTTGAGCGGGCGCCGCAGCGGTTCGAAGTGCGCGGCGCAGCGGTGGTACTTGTCCAGCTTCTCGGAGGGCAGGTCGAAGCGCCTGGCCAGGCGGGAATCGAACTTGCGCAGCTCGTCCAGGCGCTCCAGCTTGAAGGCGATGGCTTCGGACTTGACCTCGTTCTCGAACTCCCAGAAAGTCGAGAGCGGATGCAGGCCGGCGGGCCGGATGTGGAAGGCGCAGAGCTTGTCCAGGGAAGGCTCCAGGACCCCGTCTCCGATCTTGAAGCGGAACTTGTCCTTGCGGTAGAGGCAGAGGATGACGCCGCGGTTGACGCGCGCGATGGTCCGCTCGCCCAGGTGCCGGCGCATGGCTCCGGCCATGGCCGGGTCCGAGTGGCGGCGCAGGATGTCCATCACGGAGATGTCCGCGAAGTGCACGATGTCGTGGTGGCTCTCCTCGCGCACGGCGCTGGCCAGCCGGTCCGACGAGAACTCCGAGCGGAACAGCGCCCCCTTCTCGTGGAAGCCGGGGCCCTTGTACTGCAGGTAGACGTAGGTGCCGTCGCCCTTGTAGCGCAGGCGCAGGCTGGCCCCGGCGCGCAGGAGGGTGAGCTCCGGGGTGTCGAGGTACTGGTCGAAGAAGGAGCTCTCGCGCACGTGGCGCACGCCTTTGAGGCCGAAGAGGTGCTCGCGCAGGTCCTCGGCCTGCTCGGCGCGCACGCGGCGCTTGGACTCGATCTCGATGTGGCGGGGGTCTTCCACGCCCAGGCGGCGGCAGAGGGCGCGGGCGGCTTCGTCCATGCGCTCTACCGGGGCCAGGCGGCTGCCAGTCCGTAGCAGATCGCGGCGACGAGGGCGGAGGCCGGTATGGTCAGCACCCAGGCCGCCACGATCTCACCGCCCACCCCCCAGCGCACCGCGCTGAGCCGCTTGAGCGAGCCCACGCCCATGATGGCGCCGGTGATCACGTGCGTGGTGGAGACCGGGGCGCCCAGGGCCGAGGCCACGTACAGGCTCGCGGCTCCTCCGGTCTGCGCGCAGAAGCCGTCCACGCAACGCAGCTTGGCCACCTTCTGGCCCATGGTCTTGACGATGCGCCAGCCGCCGAAGAGGGTGCCCAGTCCCATGGCGGCCTGGCAGGCCAGGACCACCCAGGTCGGGATGTGGAACTGCGGGCCCAGCAGCCCGGCCGAAAAGAGCAGCACGGCGATGACGCCCATGGTCTTCTGCGCGTCGTTGCCCCCGTGGCCCAGGCTGTACAGCGCGGCCGAGAGGAGCTGCCCCCGGCGGAAGACGCTGTCGACTTTCTGGGGGGTGGTTCTTCGGAACAGCCAGGCCATGGCGACGCCCAGACCCAGACCCAGGACCAGGCCGAGGATGGGAGCGACGACCATGAAGACCACCGTGACGATGATGCCTTTCCAGACCAGGGCCGAGAACCCGACCTTGACCAGGGCCGAGCCGATGAAGCCGCCGATGAGGGCGTGGGAGGAACTGGTGGGCAGTCCCCAGTACCAGGTCAGCAGGTCCCAGACGCAGGCCCCCACCAAGGTCGCGGCGATGACGGTGGGGTCTACGATGCCGGGGTCTATGATGCCCTTGCCGATGGTGTTGGCGATGTGCAGCGGGAAGATGAGGAAGGCGATGAAGTTGAAGAAGGCGGCCCAGATGACGGCTTGGCGCGGCGATAGCACGCGCGTGGAGACCACCGTCGAGATGGCGCTGGCCGAATCGTGGAACCCGTTGATGAAGTCGAAGGCCAGGGCCAGGGCCACGATCAGGCCGATGCCGAGGGTCATGCGGCTATTCTAGCCATTTTGCCAGCCAGTAGACGAGGCTGGAAACGAGGGCCGAGGCCGGGATGGTCAGGAGCCAGGCGGCCACGATCTCCCCCCCGACTCCCCAGCGCACGGCGCTCAGGCGCCGCAAGGAGCCCACCCCCATGATGGCGCCGGTGATGGTGTGCGTGGTGGAGACCGGAGCGCCCAGGGCCGAGGCCAGGTACAGGGTCAGGGCCCCGCCGGTCTCCGCGCAGAAGCCGTCCACCGGCCGGAGCTTGGCCACTTTCTGGCCCATGGTCTTGACGATGCGCCAGCCGCCGAAGAGGGTGCCCAGGCCCATGGCGGCCTGGCAGGCCAGGACCACCCAGGTCGGGATATAGAACTGCGGGCCCAGCAGGCCGGCCGAGAAGAGCAGCACGGCGATGATGCCCATGGTCTTCTGCGCGTCGTTCCCCCCGTGGCCCAGGCTGTAGAGCGCCGCCGAGAGCAACTGCCCCTTGCGGAACACGGTGTCCACGCGCGCCGGGGTGGCGCGGCGGCAGGTCCAGGCCACGGCCACGCCCAAGCCCAGGCCCAGGACCAGGCCCAGGACCGGGGCCACGACCATGAAGACCACGGTGCGCATGATGCCGCCCCAGACCAAGGCCGAGACCCCAACCTTGACCAAGGCCGCGCCGATGAAGCCTCCGATGAGCGCGTGCGAGGAGCTGGTGGGCAGGCCCCAGTACCAGGTGAGCAGGTCCCAGACGCAGGCCCCCACCAAGGTCGCGGCGATGACGCGGGCGTCCACAATCCCCGGGTCGATGATGCCCTTCCCTATGGTGTTGGCGATGTGCAGGGGGAATACCAAGAAGGCTATGAAGTTGAAGAAGGCGGCCCAGGCCACGGCGGCGCGGGGCGAGAGCACGCGCGTGGAGACCACCGTGGCGATGGAGTTGGCCGAGTCGTGGAAGCCGTTGACGAAATCGAAGAACAGGGCCAAAGCGACGAGCAGGATGATCTCAGATGGCATGGTTCCTCCGTCCTCAACCCCAGTCTACCAGGACTGCGGCGGAGTCTCCATGAAAGCGGGATAAATCCCGGATGACGGCGGGATGACGGCGGCCGGGCCCTATCTCAGAAGATGAGGAAAGTGGTGAACTGGAAGCGGTTGTTGACCGCGAAGCGGTTGGCCGCGTCCGTGTAGGTGACCCGGGTCTGGTTGAGCTCCGCGCAGAAGCGCAGCCAGGAGAGCGCGTCGTAGAAGACGGTGGCGTAGCCGAACTGCGTCTTGGGGGAGAGCAGCGGTCCGGTGGTCAGATCGGTGGCCGCCTGCTGGGCCGAGGCCGCCGCGTACTTGCCGAAGTCCCCCACGTTGCGGGTCTCGATCTGGCCGTAGCCCACCGAAGCGGCCCACTTGCCCCCGGGCAGGGCGTACTGCAGGTGCGAGCGGAAGGCCCGGTAGCGCAGCAGGCTCAAGCCCCCGCCATT
>JAQUNT010000422.1 GCA_028717525.1 Elusimicrobiota bacterium | reverse complement strand
AGGCCGCGCTCAATGATCTGGCGGACAATCCCAAGTGGGACCGGGTCCTGGCCGCGAATCTGAGCCTGGACCGGGCCCGCGCGGTCCTGGCCAAGATCCCGCAGCGCCGCAAGATCCTCCCCATCCGGGTCGACATCACCCGGACCAGCCAGGCCCGGCGCCTGCTGCGCGGCAGCCAAGCCCTGCTCAACTGCGTCTGGTACGAGCACAACCTCAAGGCCATGGACCTGGCCTTGGCCCTCAAGGCCCATTACGTGGACCTGGGCGGGCTCTTCCACATGACCCTCAAGCAGCTGGCGCGCGACCGGCAGTTCCGGCGCGCGGGCCTGCGGGCCGTGCTGGGCTGCGGCTCGACGCCGGGCATCACCAACATGATGGCGGCGCGCATGGCGCCCTCCTTCGAGACCATCGACACCGTGGCCATCTTCGACGCCAGCCACGACCCGTCCCTGAGCGAGGACGCCTTCCTGCCGCCCTTCTCCATCAGGACCATGCTCGAGGAGTACGCGGCGCCGGCCCCGGTCCTGCTGGGCGGCCGCATGCGCGCCGTGCCGGCGCACTCCGAGCCCGAGGAGCTCGATTTCCCGGAGCCGCTGGGCCGCTGCTCGGCCGTGACCGTGATCCATTCCGAGACCGCGACCTTGCCCGGCCATCTCAAGACGACCGGCGTGCAGAACCTGTACTTCAAGATCGTCTACCCGGAGGTGGTCCGGCGCCAGCTCACCTGTCTGATGGGCATGGGGCTGAACCAGGACGCTCCCATCGCCGTGGGCGGCGGCCGCATCTCGCCCCGGCAGTTCGTCACCGCCTTGGCCCATCAGAGCGCGACCGCGCCCGCGGACGCCCCCGCCGACTTCGAGGTCATGCGGGTGCGGATCTCGGGGGCGCGCCACCGCCGCCCGCTGGTCAAGACCTGGGACTGCGAGATGCGGGCCACGCGGCATCTTTCCGCCGGCGCCATGGGCGTGGGGTTCACCGGCGCCGTGGCGGCCGAGATGCTCGTGCTGGGGCACGCCGCGGCCCCGGCCGGCGTGGCCGCGCCCGAGGGCATGCTGGATTCCGACGTGTTCTTCAAGGAGCTCGCGCGGCGTAAGGTGTTCGTCTTCAAGGAGACCATCGCGCACCCGCTGCTCATGTAGGCCGCGCTCGCCGCAGGGAGACCCGAAATGAAGAGTTCCGCCCAGGACATCCTCAAGGAGACGCAGCACACCCTGGAACTGGTGGCCAAGAGCTCCCTCAACGACGAAGACAAGAACTGGCTGACCCAGGTCACGGCGGACTACTACACCAACCACGTCAACCCGGGCATCCTCGAGTACCGCAAGTCCGTGTCCACGGAGTACATCTCCATCGAGTGGGCGGACAACGCCAACGGCTTCGAGGACGTGAAGGGCCGCAAGTACCTGGACCTGCTGGGCGGCTACGGCATCTACAACGTGGGCCACCGCCACCCCAAGGTGGTGGAGGCCGTCTCCCACCAGCTCAAGCGCCAGGCCCTGCACTCCCAGGAGCTCCTGGAGCCCTTCCGGGCCATCCTGGCCAAGCTCGTCAACGACATCACCCCGGGAGACCTGCAGTTCTCCTTCTTCGGCAACTCGGGCGCCGAGGCCGTCGAGGGCGCGATGAAGCTGGCCATGCTGCACACGGGCCGCAAGTCGTTCATCGCGGCCAACTCGGGCTTCCACGGCAAGACTTTGGGGGCGCTCTCGGCCACGGCCAAGGCCAAGTTCCGCCAGCCCTTCCTGCCCATCCTGCCGGACTGCTACCACGTGCCCTATGGGGACGCGGACTATGTGGAGTCGGCCTTGAAGTCGGCCGACGAGGTGGGCAACGACATCGCGGGCGTGATCCTGGAGCCCATCCAGGGCGAGGGCGGCATCAACGTGCCGCCGGACGACTACTTCCCGCGGGTCCGGGAGCTTTGCGACCGCTACGGCGCCCTGCTCATCGCCGACGAGGTGCAGACGGGCTTCGGCCGCACGGGCAAGATGTGGTGCGTGGACCACTGGAGCGTGGTGCCGGACATCATGTGCCTGGGCAAGGCCATGGGCGGAGGCGTGATGCCCATCGGGGCCTTCGTGTCCAACAAGACCATCTGGGAGCAGCTCTTCCCGGAGCCTTGGCTGCATTCGACGACCTTCGGGGGCAACCCGCTGGCCTGCGTGGCGGCCATCGCGGGCATCCACGTGCTCCTCGACGAGAAGCTGAAGGCCCTGCGCCGGCGCTTCCCCAAGCTCTGCACGGACGTGCGCGGCAAGGGCTTCATGATCGGCATCGAGTTCCCGACCGACGCGATCGGCTACGAGGTTTCCAAGGGGCTCTTCGACAACGGGGTGCTGGTGGCGGGGACCTTGTTCTCGGCCAAGACCCTGCGCATCGAGCCGCCCCTGACCTTGACCGTCAAGGAGATGGACCAGGCGGTCAACACGATCGAGAAGGTCTTCCGGGAGGTCAACGCCAAGCACTTCGAGCCGAAGCGCCCTCCCAACCTGCGCAAGCCCTGAGCCTCGACCGACGTGTCTTTGAACCAGCGGCGGCTGCGCCAGTTCGCTCTCTGGGGGGTGGCTCTCTACGTGCTCTGCGCCGCGGCCGACGGCGTCCTGACCCACTACGGCCTGGGCGACGACACGGCCCTGGAAGCCAACCCGTTCGTGCGCTGGACCATGGACCGGATGGGCGTCACCTGGGCCCTGGTCCTGCACAAGGCGTCCATCGGCCTGGCCTGCTCCTTCATCGCCCTGCGCGTGGGACCGGCCATCCACCGCAGCGAAGCCTGGATCTGGAGGGTCCCGATGCTGCCGCCGGTCCGGCTCTGGATGCGCCGGGGCGACCGCTCCTGGCTGGCGCTCATCCCGCTCTACGGCATGTGCCTGGCGCAGGCGCTGGCCGCGGCGTTGTGGACGTCGGCGCGCTGAGGGGGAGTCCTGGCCGGGAAGTCATGCCCAGGGGAGTGTCACCTTTGTTCCCGGCCGTTCACAGACTCTTTGAATTGGATTTTGTACGGCAACCGTTTTAGACCGCGTATCTCGTATCGGACTTGATGCCCGCAAACACAGCCCGCGGCCATGCTCGATGGACTATGGGTGCTGTACTCCAATTCGAGGATGCCATTATCGAGTAAGCGGTAATCGCCCTGCTTGATCTTGTGGAGGCAGTTCACTGGCACCATTGCGCCGACTCGCAATACGTTGCCATCAAGCCATTCCTGTTTTGGGACGATCGGTCCGAAGAAGTCCTCGTCGGAACAACGGTCTGCCACGAACCTTAGAGATGGGGTGAGCGACCGGGGTGATTCAGGCAGGGCCTGCCAG
>JAQUNT010000421.1 GCA_028717525.1 Elusimicrobiota bacterium | reverse complement strand
GTATCTACTCCTACAGCGAGCGCACCGGCACCCTGGCGGTCCTGGCACAGGCCAATTGCGCGATCCGGAAGCTGGCGCATCTCGGGCTCAAGGTCGTCCAACGCGGGCAGTCAGAAGCCGCGTTCGTGTTCGACCCCAAGTTGCCTCCCCAGGTGGCGGCCATCATCCGGGCCACGAAGAAGAGGCCCGGCGCATGAACCAACGGGCCAAGGGCGCGCGGCATGAGAAGGCGGTCGCGGACCACCTGGCGGCTCAGGGCTTCCTCATCGAGCGCGGCTTCAAGAGAGTGGCCTTCATCCGGGGCCGGCCCATGCCCATCACCAAGGACCTGTTCGCGGCCTTCGACATTTGCGCTATCCGTCCCCCCTCCGAGGTCCGCTTCATCCAGGTCACGGCCGGGGCCGTGGCCCCTCGCAGGTCCAAGGCGTTCGCGGTCTGGGGAGAGGCCGAGGTCTGGGAACACCTGCGGGCCGGGGTCTACCGTATTCATCGCGCGAGAGGTTCAGAGGTTATAGATATCGGGAGGAACGATGGCGAAGAAGGGACTGACGCTGAAGCAACGGCGGTTTGCGGCCGAATACCTGAAGGATCAGAACGGGACGCAGGCGGCGATCCGGGCGGGCTACAGCAAGCGGACGGCGCGTTTTCAGGCTGCGGACCTCCTAACAATTCCCAACATTGCTGAGGCCGTGGAAGCCGGTCTGAGAAAGGTTGAGGCCAAGGCGATCCTGACCCGGGAAGAGATCGAGCGCGCGGCGAAGGTCAGGCTCCATCTGGACATGGGCGCCCTCGTTGACGCCGAGGGTAAGAGCCTGGCGCTCAAGGACCTGCCAGAAGAAGTGCGCCGGGCCGTCTCGTTCACCCGGGACCCGGAGAAGGGCTTGATCTACAGCTTGAACCGCGACAAGGCCATCGACACGGCCGCGCGCATCAAGGGCATGATGAGCGACAAGCTCGACGTGACCCATCACATGAAGCTCGAAGACCTGATCGGTGGGTCATGGGAGGAACCGACTTGAACGAGGCGACTGTCAGGCGTTTGAGGCACGGCGCTAAATTCCGGACATAGGAGGCAATCATAATGGGAGCATGGGGATTTGCCTTGGGCCTTGGAGCGCTAGGCTACAACATCTGGGCTGGGGAGGAAGCCAAGAAGCAGGCCCGAGACGACGCGGCGGCGGCGGCCCAGGCCCAGGCAAAGGCAGCGGCCAAGCAGGAACAGATTCTCCGCGAGAAGCCGAAGCTGGTTCCTGGGGCTCAGCCCATCAAGCAGCCGGCGCCCGCGGGCGGTATGCAGGGCAACATCAAGACGGGGATGGGCCTGGGTGCGCCCCAGCTCTCCATGCCGGGCCTCACAGCGAACCTTGGCGGCTCATCGCTCTCCCTGCCGGCTCTGGCCGCGGGGTATGGGATGATGGGTCTAAAGGCCAAGCTGGGCTCCTGAGATTTCGAAGGCTTGGGTTGGCCGAGAAAGAGCTATCATCTGTCGATGCCGTGGGAATGGATAGCGGTTGTCCTCGGGCTGTTGGCCGCTATGCTTGCCTGGATGTTGCAGACTTCTCCCAGAGATGCGGTTTCCAACATCTATAAATGGGTCAAGGCCTTCGGGTTCAATCCCCCCGAAATACTGAAGCCTGCCAACGCAGATAAGGCCGCCCAAGCGAGCGCCATTGTTGTCTGTGTGCTAGTGGCGATATGTCTTCTTGGCTCTTACTTCTGGGGGCCGGGGGCGGACATTGACGGCGGGAAGATTAGCATCTCCGACATTGAGCGCTTGAAGACGGCGCGGGCGCAGGACCCCGGGGCGTGCTTCATGTGCTCGGCGTCTTGCTCGCCCATGAAGATTGACACCAGCCCGATAGGGCCCGACTTCTCCGACTACTGTTTCCGGGCCGGGTGTTGCACGCCCGAGGCTCAGGCGCAGGCTACAAAGCGGGCGGAGGGCGTCGGGTTGGTGAGTCCGTTGCCAAAGAGCAAGAAGCCTCCCAAGAGCAAGCGTTCATCTCGGCCCTAGCGGCCCACCAGGGCACAGGTAGGCGTCCCGGATTGTTGATCGCCCGCCCCTATTTGCTACACTTCCAGGGCACTCAGAGCATACCGGCCGGGCTTCCCGATCTTGGCCCCTGGCGCAGACCCTACCGGGTTCTGAGTGCCACCAGGGGCCTTGTATTTGAAGCGACCGCTGCCAGACCGCTTCACTTGCGGAATCCGGCAGACGGCTTGGGGAATGGCATCGACGAGAAAGGGGCGTGTAGCTCAGCTGGGAGAGCGCTTCCTTCGCAAGGAAGAGGTCGCAGGTTCGATCCCTGTCACGTCCACCACTTTCGACTTTCCGCGCTGTTGAGGCGATGAAGAGGAGCCATCCAGGCCCGGCGGCCGATTTCCGTCCGCGCTGGCTGTCCGGTTCCCTGGGCCGGGCCGCGGCCGACCATCCCGTCGTGGTGCTGACCGGCGCGCGCCAGGTCGGCAAGGCGACCCTCCTGGAGAAGGCGGAGCCGACCAGGCACTGGAAGCGCGTCACTTTCGACGATCCGGAGACGCTCGGGCGCGGCCAGCGCGACCCCGGCAGCCTGTGGGCCGGCGCGGACCGCGTGGTCCTGGCCGAGGTCCAGCGCCTGCCGGCCGTCCTCTCCGCGGTCAGGAAGGCCCTGGATTCCCATCCGGGCCGGATGCGGTTCGTCCTTTCCGCTTCCGCGAACCTGCCGCTGCTGTGCCGGTTCTGCGAGCGCCTGGGAGGCCGCGCCGCGCATCTGAACCTGCTGCCCATGGCGACCCGGGAGATCCTGCGCCGCCCTCCCCCCGACTGCCTGGCCGAGATGCTCTCGGGACGCTTCCCGCGCGAGCAGCGCTCCGGCGGGAGCCTGGACCCCTTCGCGGCGATCTCCCGAGGCTTCATGCCCAGGCTCCTCGCCCTGCCCACCGCGGCGGGCCGGTCCCGTTGGTGGGAAGGCTACGACGCGGCCTTCCTCGAGAGCGAACTCAGAGACCTCTCCCGGCAGGAGCGCCCGGCAGGACTGCGCGCGGTGATGCGCGCCCTGGCCCGGCGCGCCGGGCAGGCGGACGGACTGGCGCGGGCGGCCCGGGACTGCCAGCTCTCCCGCCCGGCTCTGCTGCGCTGCCTCGGGCTCCTGGAGACGGCCTGCCTCGTCGACCGGCTGCCGCCGTTCGCGGGCGGGCGGTCTGGGCGCGAGGGCCGAGACCCCGTGCCCCTCTGGGCGGACCCGGCCCTGGCCGCCCACCTGGCGGGCTTGCATGACGAGGCGTCCCTCAAGGGCGCCGCGCAGGGCGCGGGCTTGTTCGCGAACCTGGTCTTCCATCATCTGAA
>JAQUNT010000420.1 GCA_028717525.1 Elusimicrobiota bacterium | reverse complement strand
TGCATGGCGATGTCGAAGAATTCCTTCTTGTGGCCGCGCAGCACGTCGAGGACGAGGTCGGGGTTGGCGTCGAGCGCCTTCTTGAGGTCGTCGCGGCTGATCTCTGCGGCGGAGGCGGCGGCGGCCAGAGCCAGCGCGGCCAGGGCGAGCGTGAGCGAGCGCGGTGTCATCGTGTTCTCCTTAGGACGAGGCCTGCGGGCCTTTCTTTTAAGATATCATTTTTTTCATGGCCCGGGCCGCCCTCATCCTCTACTACGCCAAGCCCAACCGGTTCAGCATCGCGGCTTTGGCCGGCGCTCTGGAAGCCCGCCCCGAGCTGCGCGGCCTGCCTGTGGACTTCCCGTCCGACTTGGCGCGCCTGCGCCGGGCCCTGCGCGCCGCCTTGCGCCGCCACGACCTGGTCGTCGTCGGCTTCTCGCTGGCTACGCCCCAGATGGAGGGTCTGCCCCCGCTGCTGGCGCGGCTGCGGGAGGATTTTCCGGAGCGCGTGCTCTGGCTGGCGGGCGGGCCTCACCCCAGCGCCGACCCGGCCGGGACCTTGAGGGCCGGCTTCGACTTGGTGGCGCGCGGCGAGGGAGAGGAGACCCTCGCGGAGCTGCTCGGCCGCCTGCGCCGGGGCTATGACGGGCGGGGCCTGGCCGGGCTCTCGTGGCTGGACGCCCGGGGCCGCTGCCGCTGCGGCGGGGCCCGGCCGCCCGCGGACCTCGACCGCCTGCCTCCGTTCTCGCCCGGACGCCGCGTCTTCGGGCCCATCGAGATCACGCGGGGCTGCCCCTTCGCCTGCGGCTTCTGCCAGACCTCCGCCCTCTTCGGCCGGCGGCCGCGCCACCGCAGCCCGGAGGTGGTCGCGCACTACGCGGGCCTGCTCGCCTCCCGCGGGATGTTCGACCTGCGCGTGGTCACCCCGAACGCCTTCTCCTACGGCTCGCCCGACGGCCGGTCCGTGGACCTGCCCGCCCTGCGCGAACTGCTGCGGGCGGTGCGCCGGGCCCAAGGGCCTTCGGGGCGGATCTTCTTCGGCTCCATGCCCTCGGAGGTGCGGCCGGAGCACGTCAACGCCGCCACCTTGGCCCTGGTGCGCCGCTACGCGGCCAACGACAACCTGGCCATCGGCGCGCAGTCCGGCAGCCGCGCGCAGCTCGACGCGGCGGGGCGCGGGCACGGGGTGGAGGAGATCGTCTCCGCCGTGGCCGCGACCCGCAAGGCCGGTCTCAAGGCCAACGTGGACTTCATCTTCGGCCTGCCCGGGGAGGGCGAGGCGGACCAGGAGCGGTCCTTGGCCCTGATCCGGCGCCTGGTGGGGCTGGGCGCCCGCATCCACGCCCACTGGTTCATGCCCCTGCCCCAGACGCGCTACGCGGGCTTGCCGCCGGCTCCCCCGCCGCCGCGCTTCGCCGCGGAGCTCGCCCGGCTGGCCGCGGCCGGGGTCCTCTACGGGCAATGGCAGGGCCAGGAGAGCCTGGGCCGTCGTTTGGCGGGGCTCAGGAGCGCCGGGGCCTGACGCCGATGCCGGCCCTGACGGGCGCGAGGTCGTAGACGCCCCCCGGCCCGAGGCGCACCCCGGTCATGGGATCGCGCCTGAACCACAGGGGGGTGTCGAGGTCCACGAAGGCGAAGCCGCCCAGGCCCGCGGCGAAGTGCGCGGCCGCGGTCATGGCTAGGGAAGACTCGATGTTGCCTCCGATCATGAGCCCGAGGCCGGCCGAGCGCGCCAAGGACGCGATGTCCCAGGCCTCCAGGAGGCCGCACTTCATGAGCTTGATGTTGACCACCTGGGCCGCGCGCTCGCGCACCAGGCGCAGGACCGCCGCGCGGCTGCCGGCCGACTCGTCGGCGGCCACCGGGACGCCGCCGCGGCGGGCCACCGCGCGCAGGCCGGCGTAATCGTCCGCGGCGGCGGGCTGCTCGAAGAGCGCCGGCACGATGCCGGCGCGGCGCAGGCGGGCCAGCAGGCGCAGGGACTCTCCCGGACCGTAGCCCTGGTTGGCGTCGAGCATGAGGCGCAGGCCGCGGGCCGCGCCGGCCACGGCGCGCACCCGCGCCTCGTCCGCCTCCAGCCCTTCTCCCACCTTGATCTTGACCGTGCGCACGCCGCGGGCGACGATGCGCCGCGCGGCCAGGAGGGCCTGCTCGGGAGGCACCAAGGAGACCGTGATGTCGGTGCGCACGGAGGCCTCGGCGCCGCCGAAGAGCGCGCGCAGGGGGATGCCGGCGTGCCGGGTCCAAGCGTCGAGCAGGGCCATCCCCAGCGCGGCGCGCGCGGCCCCGCAGCGCGGCAGGCGGGCCTCGAGCGCCTCGAGGCGGCTCCGCCAGGCGGCGGCGTCGCGGCCGAGCAGGGCCGAGCGCGCGGCGCGGGCCCCGCGCAGGGCGCCCGCCTGGGTCTCGCCGTTGTAGGCCGGCAGCGGGGCGCCCTCGCCCCAGCCCACGGCCCCCGAGGCCAGGCGCAGCCGCACCAGGATGTTGCGGACCTCGGCGGCCCGTCCGCCCGCGATGACGAAGGGCTCGCTCATGGGCGCCCGCAGGGGGAGGACCTCGACGGAGACGACGGTGGAGTCGGACACTAGGGCAGGTCTTTGTCCAGGCAGCGGTCGGAGAAGGAGAAGCCGTACACGGCGGAGCCGGGCTGCTCGGGGATCACGGAGAGCACGTGCAGCGCGTCGTCGGGGTTCTGGGTCAGGTTGAACAGGCCGGGCTCGCGCGGGGTCAGGTAGCTGCGGCCGTCGTCGTCGAACAGGATGTCCTTGCCGGCGTTGCCGGGGTGCAGCCACATCTGGTCCTGGCGCACGAAGAAGGAGCCCGGCCTGCCCGCGGGCGGACCGAGGACCGCGAAAGAGCGGCTGCCGCGGTAGACCAGGCGCAGCAGGGCGGTCTGCTCCGGGTTCTTCTGCGCCAGGCGCATGTGGTCCGGCTCGATGTCCCACCGGCCGGCGTAGGCGGTCTCCCCGTCGCGCGCGGTGGTCATCATGGCCCGCTGCCCGGGGGCCTTGGACAAGGGCACAGCCTGGCCCCGGCGCGCGCCGAGGCTGAGCTCGGGGGTCATCTCGCCGCAGTCCAGGTTGCGGGGGTCGGGGTAGAGAGCCGGGACCTCCGGTACCGCGAACTCCGCGGTGGCGAGGGCGTCGCGGATCTCGCTCTCGAAGTCCGAGTAGCCGCCCTCGCCGAGGTGGTCGAAGACGAGGTGGGTCTTGTAGTCGATGAGGAAGAAGGAGGGCCAGCCCTCGTTGCCCAGCTGCTGCCAGTACTTGCGGTCGTTGTCCAGGAAGACCGGGAAGCGCACGCCCAGGCGCTTGAGCGCCGCGCGCACGAGCAGTGGGTCGCGCTGGAAGCTGTACTCCGGG
>JAQUNT010000419.1 GCA_028717525.1 Elusimicrobiota bacterium | reverse complement strand
CTGCAGAGTTCCTTCGAGAAGTCCATCGATGAGCTCAAGCTCAGCTCCGCGGCGCCGCCCCGGCCCGCGACCCGGCCGCCGTCTGCGTCGGTGACCCGTCACGTCGTCGAGAAGGGAGACACCTTCTGGAACCTGGCCCTGAGATACTACGGGGATCCCAAGAGATGGCAGGCCATCCGGGACGCCAACCAGGGCGAGCTGGAGCTGGGGGCCACGGTGGTCATCCCCGCGCTGCCCAGCGCGTCGGCGGCTCCCCGACCCCCAAGCCCGGCCCCCGCGGCGGAACAGCCCCGCCATCACGTGGTGCGCAAGGGCGACAGCCTGACCAAGCTGGCCAAGAAGTACTATGGGAACGCCGGGTACTTCCAGGTCATCATGAAGGCCAACCCGGGGATCAAGGACGGCAACGACCTGAAAGCCGGCACCAGCGTGGTCATCCCGCCGCTGCCCCGGTGAGGGGCCGCGCCGGATCCTGGTAGAGCCCGGCGCCGGGGAACTCCCGAGCCGGGAAGCCCGTCGGAAGGATTTGGTATAATCGCGCGATGCCCGCCTTGCTGGCGCTCGAGGAATCCCTTGCGCGCGTCCGCTCGGGACTGGAAAGCCGCAGCCGCCGCATCTCCGGCCGCGTCGGAGAGGAGCTGGCCGGCCAGATGGCCCGGCCCGGCAAGATGCTGCGCGCGCGCTTCTGCCTGCTCCTGGGCGGCGCCCTCGGCGTAGACGCCGAGCGCGCCGAGGCCGCGGCCCGGGGCATGGAGTTCGTGCACAACGCCTCGCTGCTGCACGACGACTGCGTGGACCTCGCCCGCCTGCGCCGGGGCCGGCCCACCCCCAACGAGGTCTTCGGCGTCAACGTGGCCCTCCTGCTGGGCGACCTGGCCTTCGCCCAGGGGCTCGAGGAGGTGGTGGACCTCACCCCCGAGTCGGCCCGGCGCATGATCGGCACGGCCCGCGAGATGGCGGTGGGCGAGCTCCAGGAGGAGTTCCTCAAGGGCAGCGTCGGCGTCACGGTGGAGGCCTACCTCGGCGTCATCGCCCGCAAGACCGGGGCCCTCTTCGAATGGTGCGGGGCCACGCTCTCCGAGCTCTCGCCCCTGCCGCACGAGGGCGCCGACCCGCCGCGCCTGGGCAGCGCCGCGGGGATGCTCCTGCAGATCGTCGACGACATCCATGACTACACCTTGAGCGAGAGGGCTTCGGGCAAGGAGCCCGGCCGCGACCTCTGCGAGCGGCGTCTGACCTTGCCCGCCATACTCGCCCTCAACGACCCCGCCGCGCGCGCCGAGTTCCTGCGCCTCTGGGAAGCCGCCTCGGTGGGGAAGATGTCCCGGTTCCTGGAATCGTCCGGGCACATGGCGGCGGCCCGCGGCCGGGCCCAGGAGCTGGTCGGTTCCATCCGGGCCTGGGCCGCCGCCCTGCCGGTCCCGGAGTACAGCCGCAGCTTCTGCGGCTTCATCGACGCCATGGAGAGCCGGGAGTTCTAGGGTGGGCTACGAGTCCCTCATCCGCCGCGCCTGGCGCACGGGCGACTTCAGCATCAAGGAGCTCCTCCGGGACGACGACGCTCCGGCGGGGATGTCGCGCGAGGAGCTGCGCCGCAAGGTCAAGAAGGAGATGGAAGACATCATCGCACGCGAGGCCGGCGACGCCCCGGCGGTCCTCAGCGCCCACAAGGAGGGATCCATGAAGCTGGCCCCGTTCGTGAAGTTCCGCGAGGAGAAGTTCGGCGCGGTCCTCTTCGAGACCCGCTCGGAGAAGGTCTACACCCTGAGCCCGACCGGCGCCGCGGTGGTGCGCGAGATCGTCTCGGGCGCCGACGCCGGGTCGCTGGTCTCCCGGCTGCAGAAGAAGTACTCGGACCGGAGCGGGAAGCTGGCCCGGGAAGCCGAGTCCTTCCTGGCCGACCTTAAGAAGAAGGGACTGGTCACGGAATAAGATGTCCGTCGTCCTCCCCGAGAGCCTGGGCGCCGAGGCCGCGGACCTCAAGTCCCCGCTCTACGCAGCCTGGCAGCTGACCAACGAGTGCGACCTGCGCTGCCGGCACTGCATCGAGGGCTCGGGGCCCGGGGAGGCTTTCCCGGACGAGCTCTCCTCCCGCGAGGCCTTCCGGGTCGCCGACGAGCTCATCGCGGGAGAGGTCCCGTACGTGGCCTTCTCCGGCGGCGAGCCGCTCCTGCACCCCGGACTCTTCGACCTGCTCGACCGCTTCCGCGGCCAGGGAGTGGGCCTCAAGCTCGAGACCAACGGCCAGCGCCTCGACCCGGCCACTTGCGGCCGCCTGGCCGACGCCCAGGTCAAGGCCGTGCAGGTCTCGCTCGACGGGACCAGCGCGCAGGCCCTGCGCCGGCTGCGGCCCAAGGCGAGCCTGCGCCGGGTCGTGGAAGGCATCCGCAGCCTGCGCGAGGCCGGGGTGGCCGTGGAGGTCAATTTCGCCCCGACCCGCTTCAACGTCGCCGAGGTGGCCGGAGCCATGGACCTGGCCGTGGAGACCGGGGCCTACGCCTTCTACACCGGCCGGCTCATGTACACGGGCCGGGCCGTCTCCAACTGGGACCGGATCGCGCCGTCCGAGGCGCAGTATGCGGGCTTCTTCGCCGCGGTCAAGGCCAAGGCGCGGGAGTACGAAGGCCGCCTGCGCGTCTGCTACCACGAGCTGGGCATCGTGGAGGAACTGCGCACCCGCGCCGCGCACCCGGCGGCGCTCATCATCATACTGCCCGACGGTCGGGTCAAGCTCATCAACGCGCTGCCCTTCACCTGCGGGGACCTGCGCCGCCAAAGCCTCTGCGAGGTCTGGGCGCATTACCAGAGGGCCTGGAAGGACCCGAGAGTGAAGGGCTTCATCGACGAGCTGGCGAAGGACGAGAAGGCGATCGCGAAGCTGCATGACTGGGTGGCGCTTTGAGCAACGGGATTCGGGGACACAAGACTCATCTCTTGCTTGCGAGGGAATCAAGTATGGCGTCCCCGATCTCTTTTTTCGGGACCATCCGATATCGGTTCTTCTTGTACGCCGGCTTGTTGCCCTACCTGCTCGGCGCGGCGTGGGCCTATGGGATGGAGGGGGTCTTCGACGCGAAGGTGTTCGGGCTGGGCTTCCTGGGCATCTTCCTGGCCGTGGTGGGGGTGGAGTCCTTCAACGAGTACTTCGACGCGCGCCTGGGCACGGACCGGGTGTTCAACCCCTCGGACGAGGAGGACATCCCGGAGTGGATGCTCTGGCTGGGCATCGCGGCTTTCTCCGTCGCGGCTTGCCTCGGGCTGTATCTGGCGGTCGGGGGAGGCTGGCCCGTGCTGCTCTACACCGCGCTGGGCGGCCTGGCCGCGGTCTTCTACGTCGGGC
>JAQUNT010000418.1 GCA_028717525.1 Elusimicrobiota bacterium | reverse complement strand
CAGGACCTGCTTGCCCAGCTCCAGGGCCTCCTTGCCTTTGACCTCGAGGTAGAGGGTCTCGCCCTTCTTCAGGGCCGTGGAGTAGTCGATGAGCAGCCTGGCCAGAGCCTCGTTGCGCGGGTCTTTCATGCGGTCCCTCCTGGGTCGCGGCGTCGCGTCGGTCCTATTATACCCCGGTTGGACGCCGCTTGGATTCGTTATAATGTCGGGGAGGAGGAACGCCATGACCCCGCCCGTCGTCGCCCAGGCCGACGAGAAGATCGCCCGGCTCAGCGCCAACATCAACCAGATCTTCGTGGGCACCCCCCACGTGGTCAACCTCACCATGGTCACCCTCTTCTCCCGGGGGCACCTGCTCATCGAGGACGTGCCGGGCATCGGCAAGACCCTCCTGGGGGTGGTCCTGGCCCGGTCCATCGAGGCCTCCTTCCGGCGCATCCAGTTCACCAACGACCTGCTGCCCTCGGACATCCTGGGCTCCTCCATCTTCAACCAGGCCGAGCACTCCTTCGACTTCAAGCCCGGGCCCATCTTCAGCAACGTGGTCCTGGCCGACGAGATCAACCGCTCCACCCCCAAGACCCAGTCCGCGCTCCTGGAGGCCATGAACGACCTCCAGGTCTCCATCGACGGCAAGACCCATGCCCTGCCCGCCCTGTTCATGGTCATAGCGACGCAGAACCCCGTGGAGTACCACGGGACCTATCCCCTGCCCGAGGCCCAGCTCGACCGCTTCCTGCTGCGCCTGCGCATCGGCTACCCGTCCGTGGAGGACGAGAAGCGCATCCTCAAGGAGAAGGACCTCAACGCGCGCATCCACGCCCTGCAGCCGGCCCTGAAGGTGGAAGAGGTCATGGCCCTGCAGAAGGCCGCAGACGACGTGCGGGTGGACGACGCCCTGCTCGACTACGCGGTGCGCATCGCCGAGGCCACGCGCAAGGCCCCCTCGGTCAAGCTCGGCCTGAGCCCCCGGGGCGCCCTGAGCCTGGTGCGGGCCGCCCGCGCCTTCGCCATGGCGGCCGGGCGCGACTACCTCGTGCCCGACGACCTCAAGGCCGTGGCCGTCCCGGTCATCTCCCACCGCCTCATCCTGGACACCAGCCTTTACGGGGTGGCCAAGATCGACGAGGTGGAGGCGGCCGTCTCCACCATCATCCGCACGGTCCCCGCGCCGTCTTGAGCATCCGCTCCCGCCCCACCTCCTTGGGCTGGGGCGCGCTCGGCCTGGCCGCCCTGACTTTGCTGGCCGCGGTGTCGACCACCAACAACCTGCTCTACCTGCTCTTCAGCGGCGTGGTCTCGGCCCTGCTGGTCTCCTGGCTCGCCGGGCGCGGGAACCTCCGGCGCCTCTCGGCGCAAGCGCGCTTCCCCGACCAGGTCTTCCGGGGGGACACCTTCCGCCTGGACCTGGCCCTGCGCAACGAGGGCCTGCTCCCGGTCCTGGGGGTCTGGGTGCGCGAGGCCTGGGTGGAGCGCCTCGACCCGGGGGCGCCGGCCGCGGTCGCGGTCCCGTTCCGCTTCGCGCACCGCGGCCGCAACGCCGCGGCGGGCCTGGCGGCCGAGAGCCTCTTCCCTCTGGGCCTGTTCCTCCACCGCCGCTCCTGGCCCGAGGCCGTGGGCATCGCCTTCCCCAAGCCCCGGGAGATCCACTGCGCCGCCGAGATCTCGGCGGAGGCCAGCTTCACGGGCCGGCCGCTGCCCAAGAAGGGCCGGGGCGACGAGCTCTACGGCATCAGGGACTACTCGGAGGCCGACGACTCGCGCCTCATCAACTGGAAGCTCAGCGCCAAGGCGGGCAAGCCCCTGGTCAACGAGTACTGCCTGCCGGGCGAGTCGCGGGTCACCATCCGCGTCGAGGGAGCGGGCGCGGGGGACGAGGCGGATCGGGCCATCGCCGAGGCGGCCTCCGCCTTCCGCTACTACATCGACACCGGGGCCGAGGTGCGCCTGCTCACCCCGGAGGGGGGGCTCGATTACGGCAAGGGGCTGCTCCACCTGGACCAGGCGCTCAGGCTGCTGGCCGAGCTGGGCGAGGGCAAGCTCCCCCGGCCGTCGCGCGTGCCCTTCGCCGCCAGCCGGGGGGTGGCCGACTCCGCGGCCCTGCGGCGCCTGGGCTTCCTCGGCGCCGGCCTGGTCTACGCCGGCCTGTTCCTCATCGACGAGATCGGCGCGGGCCTGCTGGCGGCGCTGTCGCCTCTGGTCCCTCTGGGCTGGGTCCTCTACGAGCTCAAGGTCCGGCGCCTGCCCAAGCCGGTCTGGGACGGCCTGTCTTTGGCCGTGCTCGTCTACGTCGCGGTCTTCGACTGGAGGCTGGCGGGCGTCGTCATGGCCAGCGTCCACCTGGTGCTCTATCTCCTGGCCAACCGCGCCCTCAACGAGCTCGCCGCCGCCGAGCAGGCCCAGTTCCTGCTCATCCTCCTGCTGGGGGCTTTCTTCGTCTCCGGCTTGGCCATCAGCCCCTGGTACTTCCTCTTCTTCATCCTCTTCGCCGCATTCTGCGGGACTTGGCTGAGCCTGGCCTGCGGCCTCTCCTTCGCCGCGCGCCGCCGCTGGCTGCCGGCGCTGGCGGGCCTGGCCGCGCCGTGGGCGGCGGCCACGGCCCTGCTCTTCGTGCTGAGCCCCCGGACGGAGGGCCTGCGCCGGCTCAACCCCTTCGTGGCCATGGGCATCGACAAGCTCCAGGTCCGGGGCTCGTCCGTGGCGGGCTTCACCGAGAGGATCTCGCTGGGCTGGTACGGCGAGATCAGGAAGTCCACCGCGCGCGTGATGCGCATCCGGCCGCTCGCGGCGCCGGCGGTATCGGGAATTCCGCCGGTGCCGGCCGGACGGACATCCATACGGCCGGCGCCGGGAGGGGAGAAGACCTCCGGCGCGCCGCCGCTGCTCGTGCGCGGCGCGGCCCTGGACACCTTCGACGGCAGGGCCTGGACCAAGGACAAGGTGGACTTCCAGTTCCGGATGGACGGCAGGACCATGGCCAGCGCCGCGGGGAGGGGCTGGGCGGTCCGGAGCGGCGAGCGGCTGGTCTTCCCGGCCGAGGACGGCCCTCCGCTGCCCGAGCTGGAGTTCCACTGCTACCCCATGAACCTGAGCGTGGTCTTCACGGTGGGCAGCCTGTCGGCGGTGCGCCTGCCCGGCGGCTCGGCCAGCTTCGACCACACGGACACCGCCTATTTCAGCTCTCCCTACACCGGCGGCGTGCGCTTCGTCTCCAGCCGGCGCCAGGCCTCCCTGGGCTTCAGCCGCAGCTTCCGCGGCTACGACCGGCTCCTGCGGCAGCGTTTCCTGCAGCTGCCGCCGGGCGAGGACCCCCGGATCGCGGATCTGGCCCGGCGCTGGACAACCGG
>JAQUNT010000417.1 GCA_028717525.1 Elusimicrobiota bacterium | reverse complement strand
GGGTCGTGGTGGCCCGGGACGGGGCCGGAGCCCTGGAGTGGCTCTTCGCCGAGGGCCGGGAAGCCGGGCGGACCCCCGCGGTCGTGCTCCTGGACCTCAAGCTCCCCAAGCTCGACGGCCTGGAGGTGCTGCGGCGCATCCGCGCCGACGACCGGACCCGCAGCCTGCCCGTGGTCATCCTGACCTCCTCCAAGGAGGAGCAGGACATCATCGCCAGCTACAAGCTGGGCGCCAACAGCTACGTGCGCAAGCCGGTGGAGTTCGAGAGATTCATGGAAGCGGTCGGCCAGCTCGGCCTGTACTGGCTGCTGCTCAACGAGCCCCTGCCGCCGGGGAGGAACGCTTGAACCAGAACGATAAGGACCAAGAGCTGCGCATCCTCATGCTGGAGGACGATCTCTCGGACGCCGAGCTCTCGGCCCGGGCCCTGCGCCAGGCCGGGCTGAAGTTCTCCCTGCGGCGGACGGAGGACCGGGAGGCCTTCGCCAAGGCCCTCCAGGACGCCCCCCCGGACCTGCTCCTGGTGGACTACAACTTGCCCTCCATCAACGGCCTGGAGGCCCTGGACATCGCGCGCGAGCGCTGCCCGGACGTGCCGTTCATATTCGTCTCCGGGACCATGGGCGAGGAGCTGGCCATCGACACGCTCAAGCGGGGCGCCACCGACTACGTGCTCAAGGCCCGGCTGTCCCGGCTGGCCCCGGCCGTGCGGCGCGCCCTGGAGGAGGCCCGGCTCAAGGCGGAGCGGCGCCAGGCCGAGGCGGCCCTGCAGGAGAGCGCGGAGAAGTACCGCTCCTTGGTAGAGACCACAGCGACCGGCTACGTCATCCTCGACCTGGAGGGCAAGGTCCTGGGCGCCAACCCGGAGTACGTGCGCATGACCGGCTGCGGCTCCATCGCCGAGGTGCGCGGCCGCAGCGTGCTGGAGTGGACCGCAGAGCACGGTCGGGCGGCCCTGGCCGGGGCCCTGGCCCAGTGCGCCCAGTCGGGCCGCATCCGGGAGCTGGAGGTGGACTGCGTGGACGCCCGCGGCCGGATCACGCCCATCGAGGTCAACGCGACGGTGGTCACCGCCAACGGGGCGGCGCAGATCCTGGCCCTATGCCGCGACATCTCGCAGCGGCGCCAGGCCGAGGCGGAGCGCGCGCGCCTGCTGGCATCGGAGCGGAAGGCCCGCGCCGAAGCCGAGGCCGCCAGCCGGGCCAAGGACGAGTTCCTGGCCATGGTCTCGCACGAGCTGCGCACGCCGATCACGGCCATCATGGGCTGGAACTGGCTGCTGCGTTCGGGCGAGCTGAGCGCTCCGGAGCGCAAGCGCGCCTTGGAGGTCATAGACCGCAGCGTGCAGACCGAGAAGCAGATCATCGACGAGTTGCTCGACGTCTCCAGCATGGTGCGCCGCCAGCTGACCTTGAAGAAGCAGACCTTGGACCTGGGCCGGCTGGCGGCGGAGACCGCGGCCGGCTTCCAGGCCGAGCTGCAGGCCAAGTCCCTGCGCCTGGTCTGCGAGCCGGAGCCGGACCTGCTCGTATACGGCGACCCGCGCCGCCTGCGCCAGGTCTTCTGGAACCTGGTCTCCAACGCGGTGAAGTTCACGCCGGACGGGGGCACGGTGACGGTGGCCGCGCGCCGCGCCGAGGGCCGGGCCGTGGTCTCGGTGGAGGACACCGGTCCCGGGATCAGCCCGGAGTGCCAGGGCCGGCTCTTCGCGCTGTTCAACCAGCAGGAGTCCCCCCTGACGCGGGCCCACGGAGGCCTGGGCCTGGGCCTGGCCATCGTCAAGCATCTGGTCGACCTTCACGGCGGCTCGGTGTCGGTGGCCTCGCCGGTGCCGGGGCGGGGCGCCAAGATCTCCGTGTCCCTGCCCCTGGCGGCTGAGCTGAAGGCTGGCGCCCCCGCCGGGGCCGAGGGCGCGGAGGCGGGCTCCCCCTCCCGGGAGCGCGGGCCCTTGAGCGGCGTGCGCATCCTGGTGGTGGACGACGACGAGGACACCCGCGGCATGATCGCCTCGGTCCTGGGGCACTGCGGCGCCACGGCCGAGAGCGCGGGCTCCGCGGCCGAGGCCTTCAAGGCATTCCAGGCGTCCCGGCCGGACATCCTCATCTCGGACATCGCCATGCCGGACGAGGACGGCTACGCGCTGATCCGGCGCATCCGGGCCCTGCCGGCCAAGGAGGGCGGGCGGGTGCCGGCCGCGGCCCTGACCGCCTACGCGACCGCGCAGAACCGGGCCGAGGCCCTGCGCGCGGGCTTCCAGATCTACCTGCCCAAGCCCGTGGACCCCGAGGAGCTGGTGGCCGTGGTGCACACTTTGGCCGGAAAGCCGAAGTCCAAGTCCAAGGCCTGAAAGCGCGAGCCGCGCCCCTGGCGGGGCGCGGCTCGGGTTCCTTGCGGCCGGGCGCTAGTTCAGCGGCGCCTGGTAGAAGTAGAGGTCGGCCTCGAAATTCCGATACGAGCCGGGCGGCAGCTCGCGCACCACGGCCTCGATGAAGCTCCCCCCCTGCTCCGCGATGAACTTCTTGAAGTCCGCGATGCGGGTGTCGAGGTCCTCGCGCTTGTCGGCCGAGCGGGTCACCAGGCCGATCTCGCGGCCGATGTAGACGGTGCGGATGTCCATGGTGTCGGAGTAGTCCCGGATCTGCTGCAGGACCTGGACCCCGGCCTTGGCCAGGATCTTGGGGTCCGCGCCCTCGGCCTTGAGGATGCGCACCTGCTTCTCCTCGTTCTCCTTGGCGCTGCCCTTGGTGACGTAGTAGAGGTGGTAGGTGGGCAGGGAGTACTCGAAGTCGGAGGTGAAGGAGGCGATGATGGGCAGGCCCGCGGCCTGGACCAAGCCGGAGATCTTCTCCATGTTGGCCAGGAGGTCGGCGGGATCCTTGGGCTTGAACTGCATGTGGTCGGCCATGAACTCGCGCAGGGCCAGGCCGTCGGCGTGGGTGTAGGGGAGCACGGAGATGATGTCCTTCTGGTATTCGTTGGGTCCCGGGGTGAAGCCCGCGCGCTTGAGGATGCCGGTCCAGCGGTCCAGGAAGGCCTGGTTCTGGGCGAGGTCCTTGGGGAAGGCGTAGAGGCTCTGCCGTCCCGCGCGGGGCAGGAGGTAGCCCTGGGTGATGTTCTCGGTCACCACGCTGGTGAGGCCCATGGCCCGGCCGGCTACGGACGGGGAGCCGGCGGGTAGCATCTGGCGCAGCTGCTGGAAGCTGGTGTAGGTGAAGGACTCCTGGGCTGAGGCGGGCAGGGCGAGGGCTCCGGCCAGCAGAACGAGGACGAGTCTCATGTGCATCCTCCTAGGCCGAAAGGCCTAGGAGGATTATAGCACAAAAGGGCATTAGCCGAACTTATAATGCTTGCGGAC
>JAQUNT010000416.1 GCA_028717525.1 Elusimicrobiota bacterium | reverse complement strand
CGGATGCGGAAGTCGGTCCCGGCCCAGGCCGGAGACCTGCTCTACATCCTGCGCCGCGACGTGCCGACCGAGGCCGACGCGGATCCCAAGGCGGTCTACCTGGAGAGCGTCGGCGTGGCGCGCGTGGAGGAGGTCCTGTCCTGGCGCTGGGTGCGCCTGCGCGTGCTCAAGTCCGTGACCGACGCGAGCCCGGGCGACCTCCTCTCGCGCTCGCCGCTATGATCAAGTACCTCGTCGTCGTGCTGGCCGTGGCCGGCGGGTTCTACGCCGTCAGCCGGCATGCCAGCCTGGAGTCCGGCCTGCAGTACGTCTCCCAGAACAAGGGCGCGTTCTGGGCCCCGCGCGCCAGCTTCACCATCGGGTTCATCTACTACCAGCGCGAGGATTACTCCAAGGCCAAGGAGGTCTTCACCCAGCTCCTGACGGACTACCCGACCTGCCAGTTCGCCGCCCGGGGGCTCTTCTACCTCGAGGACTCGGCGGAGTCGATCCGGGATTGGGACACGGCCAAGGCGGCCGCGGACCGCTACATCGAGGAGCACCCGACCGGCGACAGGATCGAGCTCATGCGCCGGCGCCAGCAGATGCTGCGCTACCAGCATGGACCCTAAGGGGCCCTTCGCCGCGCGCGTGGCCGCCGGCCTGCGCGGCCGGGGCCTGACCCTGCGCGGCCTGTGCCGCGAGGCCGGCCTCGACGCCTCCTTCTTCTCCAAGGTCCTGGCCGGCAAGCGCAGCCCGCCCTCCGACGAGGCGCTGCTGCGGCGCATCGCCGAGTTGCTGGGCCTCGACGCGGTGGAACTCATCGTCTCGGCGGGGCGCATCCCGGCCGAGTGGAGCGCCCTCTACGACGACGGCGAGCTGTTCCGGGAGGTTCACCTGCGGGCGGCGGCGGGCAAGGGCGCGCGGCCCCCGGCGATCCGACCCATCGGCGTCGCCCGGCCGCCTAAGGCGGCTTCTGAGCTCCCGCGGCGGGAAGGCCTGTCGGAGGAGCTGCTGTGAGCGGAGAGCCCGCCGCGGCCCGGCTGGACCTGCTCAGGCGCAACGCCGTCTCGGCCCTGGGTCCGGAGCGCGGGCGGGACTTCGACGCCCTCGGCGAATGGCGGCGCGCCCGGGAGATGGGCGTGAGCCTCCTGTTCCGGGACGAGCCCGGCTACCCGCAGCTGCTGCGTCCGCTGGCGGACGCCCCGCTGGCGCTGTACGTCCGGGGCCGGCTCGAATCCGGGCGCGACGCCTTGGCCTTCGTCGGCTCGCGCCAGCCATCCCCTTACGGGCGCCGCATGACGCGCCGGCTGGTCCGCGAGGCCTCCGCGCGCTTCGTCATCGTCAGCGGGCTGGCGCGGGGCATCGACACGGAGGCCCATCGCGCCGCCCTCGAGGCCGGCGGCACGACCTGGGCGGTCCTGGGCAGCGGGCTGGGGTGCGTCTATCCCCCGGAGAACGCGGACCTGGCCCGGGAGATCGTCGCCGGCGGCGGCGGCGTGCTCAGCGAGTTCCCCTTGGACGCCGAGCCCCTGCCGGGGCACTTCCCGCGCCGCAACCGCATCGTGGCGGGCCTGTGCTGGGGGACCGTGGTGGTCGAGGGGCGCGACAAGTCCGGCGCCCTGATCACCGCGCGCCTGGCCGCGCAGCAGGGCCGGGAGGTCTTCGCCGTCCCCGGGCCGGCCGATTCCCCTCTGAGCGAGGCGCCGCTGCGGCTCATCAGCCAAGGAGCCAAGATGGTCCGCTCTGGGGCGGATATCTGGCCGGAACTCCCGCCGGGATGCCGGACCGCCGCGCCGCCGGCGGAACTTCCGATGCCGCCGGCGCGGGACGGTCTCCTGGCCCCGGCTCATGAAAAAATCCTACAATTGCTCGGCTCCGAAACGCGTTCCGTCGCGGAGCTGGGCGCGGAATCCGGCCTGGATATCTCCAGCCTGACGCAGACGCTTTTCGAGCTGGAGCTCCGAGACTTGGTCGAAGCCGTGCCGGGACAGCGCTATGCCAAAAAAAGCAGCTAAGAAACCCAAAGAAGGGACCGGGCATCCCTGCCTGGTGATCGTGGAGTCTCCGGCCAAGGAACGGACCATCGCGCGCCTGCTCAAGGGCTCCTACGTCGTGCGCAGCTCGTTCGGCCACGTGCGGGACCTGCCGGTCAAGAAGCTCGGGGTCGACCTGGAGAAGGACTTCACCCCGCAGTACGTCGTCCTGCCCAGGGCGAAGAAGCTGCTTCCCGAGTTCCGGGAACTGGCCGAGAGCTCGCCCGCCGTCTATCTGGCCACCGACCATGACCGCGAGGGCGAGTCCATCGCCTGGCACCTGGCGGAGCTGCTGGACCTGCCGTCCGCCAAGGTCCGGCGCATCACTTTCCACGAGATCACCCCGAACGCCATCAACGAAGCCCTGGCCGCCCCGCGGGCCCTCGACCAGAGCCTGGTCAACGCCCAGCAGGCCCGGCGCGTCATCGACCGCCTGGTGGGCTACCTGCTTTCCCCGCTGCTCTGGGCCAAGGTCCAGAGCGGGCTCTCGGCCGGCCGGGTGCAGTCCGTGGCGGTCCGGCTCATCGCGGAGCGCCAGCGCGAGATCGAGGCCTTCTCCTCCGAGACCTTCTGGACCCTGGGCGCCGCGCTGGAGAAGGCGGGCAGCCTTCCCCCGTTCGAGGCCCGGCTCCTGGCCTGGCGGGGCGAGAAGGTCGAGACGGTGCAGGCCACCGACCTTTTCGCCGAGCAGTACCGGGTCAAGACCACGACGCTCAAGTCCCCCGAGCAGGTCCGGGAACTGGAGGAGGCTCTCCGGGGAGCCCCGTTCAAGGTGGCCAAGGTGGAGCGCCGGGAACTGCGGCGCCGGCCGCCGGCGCCCTTCTCGACCAGCACTTTGCAGCAGGCCGCCTCCCAGAGGCTGGGCTTCGCGGCCGAGCGCACCATGCGCGTGGCCCAGACCCTTTACGAAGGCGTGGACCTGGGGGGCGGGGAATCCGTGGGCCTCATCACCTACATGCGCACGGATTCTTTCTTCATCTCCAAGGTGGCGGCCGCGGAAGCCGCCGCCTTCGCGCGGGAGCGCTTCGGCCCCGAGTTCGTCCCGGCGGCGCCGCCGACCTACCAGACCAAGGCGCGCGGCGCCCAGGAGGCGCACGAGGCCATCCGGCCGACCAGCGTGGCGCGGCGCCCCGAGGACCTCAAGGCGCACCTCAACGCGGACCAGGCCCGGCTCTACGAGCTCATCTGGAAGCGCTTCCTGTCGAGCCAGATGACCGAGGCCCTCTACGACACGGTCTCCGCGGACATCGAGAGCGGCCCGGCCCTGTTCCGGGCCAGCGGCCGCACCCTCAGGTTCGACGGCTGGCTCAAGGTCCACCAGGACGTCGCGCCCGCGGAGGCCGA
>JAQUNT010000415.1 GCA_028717525.1 Elusimicrobiota bacterium | reverse complement strand
GAAGGGATGATCCATATCCCTCTGGCCGTGTACCTGCTCTTCGCGGCCCCCTTGGCCGCCTTGGCCCTGAGCTTCTTCGTGGTCCGGCCGCTCAAGCCGGAATGGACCCACATCCCGATCCTCGCCTCCTGCGCGGTGGTGACCGGGGCCGCGGCCTACCTGGCCGCCCGGGTCTACGCGGGCTGGGGCCTCGACGGAACCTTGTTCCAGTGGATGGTGGCCGGGGACTGGGACGTGCCCTTCGGGGTGCGCATCGACGGGATCGGGGTCTCGGTGCTGGCCATGGTCTCGTTCGTGGGCGCCCTCATCCACCTCTACGCCGTCGGCTACATGAAGGGCGAGCCGGGCTTCGCGCGCTTCTTCCTGATGTTCCACCTCTTCTACCTGTCCATGATCGGCCTGCTGGTCTCCAACAACTACGTGCAGTTCTACCTGTTCTGGGAGCTGGTGGGCATGTGCTCCTACTTCCTCATCGGGTTCTGGATGCGGAAGGAGTCCGCGCGCCGCGCCGCCCTGCAGGCCTTCATGACCCTGCGCGTCGCGGACTTCGGGCTCATGCTGGCCGTGCTCCTGCTCATGGGCTTCTACCGCCACTCGCGCTTCGCCATCCTCTACCTGATGGTGCCCGGCATGCCCGCGGCCCTGCTGGCTTTGCTGGGCGTGCTCTTCGTCTGGGCCGCGGCCGGCAAGTCCGCGCTGTTCCCGCTCTACTTCTGGCTGCCCGACGCCATGGAGGGCCCCACCCCGGTCTCGGCCCTGATGCACGCCGCCACCATGGTCACCGCGGGCATCTTCCTGCTGGCGCGCTCCTGGCCCCTCATCCACGCGGTGCCCGGCCTGCCCGAGTCCATCGCCGCGGTGGGCGCCTTCACCGCCGTGCTGGCGGCCTTGCTCGCCGCGACCCAGACCGACCTCAAGCGCATCCTGGCCTACTCCACGGTCAGCCACCTGGGCTTGATGGCCTTCGGCCTCGGCCTGGGGCAGGTGGCGGGCGGGCTCTTCCACCTGGTGACGCACGGCTTCTTCAAGGGCATGCTCTTCCTTTGCGCCGGCATCCTGGCCCACGCGGCGGGCAAGTCCACGCTGAGCGTCTCGGAGGTAGGGGGGCTGTGGCGCAAGATGCCGTTCACCTTCCTGTGCTTCCTGGCGGGCGCCCTGTCCTTGCTCGGCTTCCCGCTCACCGCCGGCTTCTACAGCAAGGACGCCATCCTCGACGCCGCCTTCGCGCACGGCGGCTGGGCCACGGCGGCGGGGTTGGCGATCGCCGTGGGCAGTTCCCTCTACATCTGCCGCATGCTCTTCCTGACCTTCTTCGGCAGCCGCGCCTGCCAGCTGCCCCCGGCGCATCCCCACGAGGGACCTCCCAGCATGGCCGTTCCCGTGGCCTTCCTGGCCTTGGGCGCCGTGGCCGTGGGCTGGCTGGGCCGGGGCTTCGCCAAGATGCTCCTCTCCGGCTGGCCGCGCGGCATGGCCGAGCCCGACTTGCCCCCGCTCTCCGCCAAGACCGCCTTGGCGGGACTCGCCGCCGCGGCTCTGGGCGCGGGGGTCGCCTGGTGGCTGGCCCTGCGGCGGCCGTCCTGGGACTGGGACTGGCGCCGCCGACGGCCGCAGCTGGCCGCCTTCTTCGCCGAGGACCTGGGCTGGCGCCGGGTCCCGGCCGCCTGCGTGATGGCCGCGGCGTGGCTCTCGGACAAGGTCGGCCGGATCCTGGACCACGAGCTCTGGGACGCGGCCATCGAGTCCTCGGCCGGCGCCTGCCGCCGGCTATCGGATGCGGGCGGCGCATTGGCCACGGGCAGCCTCTCCGACTCCCTCTGGTGGGTCATGACCGGGGCCGCGGCCCTGCTGGCCTGGGGGGCTCTGCGATGAGTCAGGCCTGGCTGACCTTCTTCTGGGTCCTTCCGGCCGCGGGCGGCCTGGTCGTGCTCTTCAGCCGGCAGGGCCGCTGGCCGGCCTTGTGCTTCTCCGCGGCCACCGCCCTCTACGGCCTGTTCCTGCTGGGGCCCGCCTCCATGGGGGCCTGGCACGTCCCGGCCAACGCCTCCGCCTCATGGGCTTTCGGCATCAGCTACCTTCTGGACTGCGACGGCCTCTCCTTGTCCTTGTGCTGGCTGACCGCGTTCTTGACCGTGGCCTGCGTGGTCTCCTCCTGGAACAAGCCCTTCTCCCCGGGCTACTGGGCCGCCTTCCTCTTCCTGGAATCGGCCCTGCTGGGCGTGTTCCTGGCCCGGGACCTGTTCCTCTTCTTCGTGTTCTGGGAGGCCGTGCTCGTGCCCATGTTCTTCATCATCGGGCTCTGGGGCATGGAGGGCCGGCGCCACGCGGCCATGAAGTTCTTCCTGTTCACCTTCTTCGGCAGCATCTTCCTGCTGCTGGGCAGCATCGCCTTGGTCACCCGCCACCACGCGGCCACCGGGGTCTGGACCTGGGACATCGCGGCCCTCAAGGGTCCGGGCGGCCTGGCGGGCCTGGCCATCTTCACGGCCATGACTTTGGGCTTCGCGGTCAAGATCCCGCTGGTTCCCCTGCACACCTGGCTGCCCGACGCGCACACCGAGGCGCCGGCCGCGGGCTCGGTGATGCTGGCCGGAGTCCTGCTCAAGATGGGGGTCTACGGCTTCCTGCGCATCCTCTGGCCGGTGTTCCCCCAGCTGAGCCAGGACCTGATGCCCTGGCTCATGATGCTCGCCGGGGTCAACGTGGTCTACGGGGCTCTGTGCGCCATGGCGCAGAAGGACCTCAAGCGCCTGATCGCCTACTCCAGCGTGGCGCACCTGGGCTTCTGCCTGCTGGGCGTGCTCTCGCGCACCCCGGAGGGCCTGCTGGGAGGCAGCCTGCAGCTGCTCAACCACGGCCTCACCACCGGCACGCTCTTCCTGCTCGTGGGATTCCTCTACGACCGCGGCCACCGCCGCGGGCTCGACGAATACGGCGAGCTCTACGCCCGCGCCCCCTGGATGACCTTCTTCTTCGGCTTCACCACCATGGCCGCGGTGGGCCTGCCGGGCCTCAACGGCTTCGTGGGCGAGTTCATGTCCTTGATCGGCGTGGCCAGGGCCATGGGCGGCTTCGTCTTCATCGGCGTGGCGGGGGTGACCTTGTCGGCGGCCTATGCCCTGCCCGCGTTCCAGACCGTGTTCCTGGGCGCGGCGGGCCGGGCCTCGGTCAGCGCCAAGGTCACGGACCTGGACGGCCGCGAGGCCTCTCTGCTCTGGGCGCTCTGCGGCGCGATGCTGGCCATCGGACTCTATCCGGCCCCCCTGCTGAGGGTCCTGGAGCCCTATCTTCTGGGTCTGGTGATGGTGCGATGAGCCAGATGATCTCGGCGCTGGGGCTGCTGGGGCCCATGGCCGCCCTCTCCG
>JAQUNT010000414.1 GCA_028717525.1 Elusimicrobiota bacterium | reverse complement strand
CCACCGTCAGTAATTTTTGCATGGCATCCTCCCAACCCTGCGATTCTAGACCTTCCCCCTCCTGATTGCAACGCATCCGGCCGGCTACCGCAGCCGCACTCTACGGACCTCCCCGGGAACCGCGCCGAGCTTGTCCAAGGGGCTTGCCCTACGGTGGGCCTGTAGGGCGTCGTCATCCGTCATATTGACGTAGTTGCGCACCATCGCCAGGGAGGAATGGCCCAGGAGCTTCTGTAGGGCCATGACGTCGCCCCCGTTGCGCAGGAAGGACAGGGCGAAGAAATGGCGCAGGGCGTGGGGGCTCAGCCTCTCCGCCGCGATCCCGGCGCGCGTGGTGTGCTGCTTCATGCGCTGTTGGAAGTTGCGCCGGTCCATGCGCCCCCCCAGCCGGTTTATCCAGAGGGGGTCAGACTCGGAGGCCCCGCCGCGGCGCTGCAGCCATAGCCTGAGCATCCGGCCCGCCACCTGGCCGAAGGCTACCCGGCGCTCCTTGCGGCCCTTGCCCATGACGGTCAGGCTTCCCGAGCCCCAATCAATGTCCGAGATTTGCAGGGACAGCGCCTCAGAGATGCGCAGGCCCGTATCCGCCAAGAACAGAATGAGCGCATGGTCCCGCAGGCCCAGCGGGTCCCGGGTGTCTATGGCGGCCAGCAGGGCCCGTAGTTGCTCCTCCGTGATGGGCTTTATGAACTTGCGTTCAAGCTTGGGCCGCGTCAGCTGCTCCATCGGATTGCGCAGCACCAGGCCGTCCCGGAACAGGAACCGCCAGAACGTGCGCAGGATGCGGAAGTATACGTCTATGGTGTTGGGCCGGTTGCCGCTGGCGCGCCGCGCTTCGATGAAGGCCCGCAGTTGCGCCGCCTCCACGTCCGCCGGCGAGGCCGCCCCGTTCGCCGCGGCCCAGCCCACGAATCCCCGCAGCCGCAGGCCGTAGAGCTCCTGGGTGGACTCGGCCACGTTCTGAGCCCGGCAGCGCAGAAGAAATAGCCGCTGCGCCGTGTCCCAGGTCAGAGTTTCTGGCCTTAGAGTCTTGATGCTTGGTCCGTTCATGCGCTCCCCCTTAAGGACCAAGGCTTGTAATGTCATGCCCCACTCGGGGGCATTTTCGGGGGCTCGGAATGACCGCCGCTCAGGCGGTTTCTCGTCGGAAAGTGGTGCGCTCGATAGGAATCGAACCTATATACCAAGCTTCGCAGGCTTGTACACTATCCATTGTGTTACGAGCGCAGAGTGCCAAGCGAAGGCCATGATTATAACTTATTTGCGTTATTTGCGCCGCAGCAGGGCCACGGTCTCCACGTGCTCCGTGTGCGGGAACAGGTCGAAGACCTCCAGACGCTCGACGCGGTAGGCGGCGCGCAGGGCCTCCAGGTCCCGGGCCAGTGAGCCCGGGTTGCAGGAAACGCAGATGACCGTGGCCGGCCCCTGGGCGGCCAGGACCGCCCGCGCCGCGGGGTGCATCCCGGCCCGCGGCGGGTCGCAGATGAGCACCTGCGGCTCCATGGCCAGCAGCGCGGGCAGCAGGAACTCCGCGGCGCAGCAGTAGAAATCGACGTTGCGCAGGCCGTTGCGCTGCGCGTTGGCCCGGGCGTCCGCCACCGCGGCCTCGCTGGACTCCACGCCCACGGCCTTGCGGCAGCAGTCCGCCACGGAGAGAGTGATGCCTCCGCCGCCGCAGTAGAGGTCCAGCACCGTGCCGGCCTTCTCCGCCCGCACCCAGTCGCGCAGCAGGCCGTAGAGGAGGTTGGCGGCCTTCGTGTTGGTCTGGAAGAAGGAATGCGGGGATACGCGGAACTCCAGCTCGCGGTCCGCGAAGCGCAGGACCTCGGTGATGTGGCCGGGCCCGCGCAGCGTCTCCAGCCGGGAGCCGACCGCCACGTCCGAGAGCTTGTCATTGACGCCGCGCAGGATGGTGGAGGCCGGGTAGGCCTCCTGGACCGCGGCCGCGAAGGACTCGGCCGGGAACTCGCCCGGCGCGGTCACCAGGCTGACCAGGCGCTGGCCCGTGTTCTTGCCCTCGCGCAGGACCAGGTGGCGCAGGAAGCCCGTCTTGCGATGGCCGTTGTAGGGAGCCACATGCTCGGCCTCGGCCCAGGCGCGCACGCGCGCCAGCAGGGGCGCCGCCTCCGGCGAGAGCAGGAAGCACTCCCGCAGGTCCAGGATCTCGTACCAGCGGCCCTTGGGCTTCATGCCCAGCTTGACCGTGGGCCCGCCCGCCTGCGGGGGATAGACGTCCCCGAAAGAGAACTCCATCTTGTTGCGGTAGAACCAGATATCCGGCGAGCCGTGGGCGCGGGGCTCCGGGACCCCGGCTATGCACGCCAGAGCCGAGAGCACCTGGCCGGTCTTGAGCCGGAGCTGCTCCGCGTAGGGCAGGTGCTGGCTGGCGCAGCCCCCGCAGCTCCCGAAATGAGGGCAGCGCGGGCTATCTGCCGGGCGGGGAGAACTTGAAGAAGCAGACATCGCCGTCCTTGACCGCGTAGTCCTTGCCCTCGGAGCGGATCAGGCCCTTCTCACGCAAGGCCGCCTCCGAGCCGCGGCGGTCGAGCTCGGCGAAGGGATAGACCTCGGCCTTGATGAAGCCCTTCTCGAAATCCGTGTGGATGCGGCCCGCGGCCTGCGGCGCCTTGGCGCCCGAGGTCAAAGTCCAGGCCCGGACCTCGCAGTCGCCGATGGTGAAAAAGCTGATCTGGCCCAGGAGCGCATAAGCTGCGACGATGACGCGCTCCAGGCCCGGCGCCGAGAGCCCCATGTCCTTTAGGAACACGCCGCGCTCCTCGAGCGGAAGCTCCGCGAGCTCGGCTTCGAGCTTGCCGCAGAGGCAGACGCAGCCCGCGCCGCGCTCCCGGGCCAGGTCCTCGAGCTGGCGCACCAAGGCCGGGTCGGTCTTCTCGTCCGTGTTGCCCACGAAGAGCACGGGCTTGGCGGTGAGGAAGAAGAAATCCTTGACGGCTTCCGGGGGCAGGCCCAGCGCGCGCACGGTCCGGCCCGCCTGGAGGCCGGGCCGGACCTTCTCCAGCACGGCGAGGGCGGCGCGCGCGTCTTTCTCCCCGGTGCGGGCCCTGGTGACCAGCTTCTCCATTGAATTCTCCACGGTCGCCAGGTCGGCCAGGATGAGCTCCGTCTCCACCACCTCCACGTCGCGCTGCGGGTCCACCCCGCCCACGGCGTGGGCCACGTCCGGATCGTTGAAGAGCCGCACGAGCATGAGCACCGCGTCGACCTCGCGGATGTGCGCCAGGAACTTGTTGCCCAGGCCTTCCCCCTGCGCCGCGCCCTGGACCAGGCCGGCGATGTCCACGAAGCGCGCGGCGGCCGGGACCTTCTTCTTGGTCGGGAAGAGCGCGTGCAGGCGCTCCAGGCGCGC
>JAQUNT010000413.1 GCA_028717525.1 Elusimicrobiota bacterium | reverse complement strand
GCCATGAACGTATCGACCAACCACTACACCCAGACCGGCCTGTCGCAGAACACCCGCAGCGTGATCCAGGTGCGCGTGGTGACGCCGGGTTGGACCCCGGGGGGCCCCGTGGGGCCGCTGTCGGAAGCGGCCACGGCCTACACCTTGGCGACTCCTCCCATCTTCACGGAGTTGAGCTGTCCCCGGGGCAAGAACGTCCAGATCACGACCGGCAGCGTCGTGGTGACCTGGGGCACGCGCCCGGGAGGCCCGGGCCCGGAGGACAACCCCGTCACCTACGAGATCGAGTTCGCCACGCGCCCCTGGAGCCGCACGACCGGGGAGTGGGAGGCGGACTCCGTCTTCAAGATCATGGCCTTGAAGTACGATGACCTGAACGTGAACCACAAATCCACGTCCACCGTGCTCGAAGGCCTCAATCAGGCCGTGCCGGTGTTTGTCCGAGGCCGCACCTTGAACACCATCGGGAAGTCCTATGACCGCAGCGTCAACCCCGGCGCCAGCTTCACGGACGAGTGGACCGACCTGATATCCTCCTACGACGCCGTCGGGGCCAAGCCCGACGGCGCGGACCGGTTCACCGCCACGCTGCCGATGGCTCCGACCTCATTCTATGTCATCTCGCCGAAGGGGCCGACGAGCGCGACCTTGTCGTGGCAGGCGGACGAGTCCTACTGGCAACCCCTCGGACGACTTGGCGACCCCATGATGAGCTTCCAGGTCAAAATGACCACCTGCACAGGGTACGAGATCGATGGCACCCTCCAGCCCCAGTTCAACACCTCGACCGGGCCGGACTGCGGCATCTCGCCTTCGGGCTTCGACTTCCCGTCCCCGGCGGACGACACGAGCGAAGGGATATGGGTCCCTACAACTTCGAAATTGGTCACCGGCCTGAAGACCTGGACTACCTACTATTTCACCATCAGCGTCCAGGGCATCCCGCATTGGGAGGGGGGCCTCCCCGACCAGACACAGGGCGATCCCACCACGGCCACGCCGCTGCCTCACTATTTCCCCTATGTCCCCGGCGTCGCCTCCGGCGAGCTGTCCGTTCACGTCACCGCCAGCACGGGCGGCTCCGTCAGCGACGGGGTGGTGGGCGTCTTCGATCCCGGCACCGACCCGCCGCAGACCCAGCACACCGTGTCGTTCAGCGCGCCCGGAGGGGCCTTCCCATCCGACGCCGTCCTCACCATCTCCACCGTCTCGGTCAAGAACGACCAGCGGTACTCCGGCACTTGCCAGGGCTCGTTCGGGTCCGGGATCGCCAACCCCTGCGGCGGCGACAACAACATGGTCTTCGAGCTCACCGCCGACCCGGCCCTGCAGCCCACGCGGGCGGTGTACTTCTCGGTGAAGTTCAACTCCGGCGAGCCCGCTCCCGAGGGGATCTCCATGGACCCCAAGCGGGCCGTCCTGCTGCGCTTCGACCCCACCAGCTGCAAATGCGTGCCCCTGCGCAACGCGGGCTCTCCCACCAGCGAGGGCCTCACCGCCGAGCTCAACCACCTCTCCATCTTCCAGGTCGGGTCCTGGCCCGCCTCCATGACCCCCGAGTCCATGCGCATCTACCCGAACCCCTACTACACGGCCCGCGAGTCCTGGCTGACCATCGACCAGGTCCCCGCCAATTCCCGGGTGCGGTTCTTCACCCTGCGCGGAGAGATGGTCCTCGACAGCGTAGCCGACAGCAACGGCACCTTCTATTGGCAGGGCGCCAACCGCGGCGGCCGCGCCGTGGCCAGCGGCGTCTACCTGGTGGTCGTCGAGGGCAACGGCAAGAAGGCGACCCGTAAACTGGCTGTGATCCGATGAACGCGACGATCCGACGGCGACGTCCCGGCGGCAGGCGAGGCTTGGCGCTCGCTTTGCTGGCGGCCGCGGCGGCCGGGGCTCTGCGGCCGGCGCCCGTCCGCGCCGCCACCGATTTCGCCAGCTCGGCCATCGGGACCGCCGGCTCCGAGTTCCTGCTCTTCGACATCGGCGCGCGCGGCATCGGCATGGGCGGTGCCTACACCGCCGTCAGCGACGACGCCTATTCGCTCTACTGGAACCCCGCCGGCCTGGCCAAGGTCCCGCGGCTGTCCGCGGCCATGATGTATTCGATGTACATCGAGGAGATCAGCTACCAGTCGGCCGCCTACGCCCAGCGCCTCAACGACAGCGCCGTGATCGCCGGGGGCTTCCGCTATCAGGATCTGGGCTCCATCGCCCATACCGACAACAGCGCCAACCCGATCGGCAGCGGCACCTTCCAGCCCCGCAACTACGTCTTCGAGGTCGGCTGGGGCCAGACGGTCTACGACCTTTCGGACAGCGAGCTCGACATCGACATGGGAGTGACGGGCCGCTGGATCCATTCCTCCATGGTCGAGTCCGCCGACGGCTACGGCGGCGACCTGGGCCTGCAGGGGCACTTCTACAACAACGTCCTGCCCTATGACCTGGGCGCCGTGGTCCAGAACGTGGGGGTGGGACAGAAGTTCGACCGGACCCGGGACACCTTGCCCACGCGGGCCAGGTTCGCCGGAGCCGTGCGCCCCGCGCGCGGCTTGACCGTCTCCCTGGAGGGGATCCTGCCCATCAACAACTCCCCGGCCGCCGCCGTGGGCGGCGAGTACGTCTGGGAGATCGACAAGACCGTCAAGGCGATGATGCGCGGCGGCTTCAACAGCCAGAATATCAACGACCTCGACGTCATGTCCGGCCTCAGCATGGGTCTGGGCTTGACTGTCGCCGATTTCACCTTCGACTACGCCTTCGTGCCCATGGGCGTGCTGGGTTCGTCGACGCACCGCTTCTCCATCAGCTTCAACCTGCCGGCCAAGCTGTCCCACCGGTACCGCGAACGGTGAGGCCATCGGGAGACATCGCATGAGCGACGCCGAACCGGACCGCGAGCCCGCGCCGCCGCCCGCGCCGCCGGCGGTAAGGGAATCCGTCCCGCCGGCACCTGCGGAACCTCCGATACCGCAGGCGCCGAACCCGGCGGCGCCGGTCCCTCCGGTCCCGCCGCCGGCGGCGTTGCTGCAGCCGTCGGTGCCGCACGTGCCCCTCACCCCCATGATGGATTTCTTCCAGCGGCGGCTGGAGGCCCTGGAGCGGGAGCTCAACGAAGAGCGCCGGCGCGCGCAGGCCGCGCAGAGCCTGCTCTCCCAGCAGGAGGCCATGCGCTCCGAGGTCGAGTCCAGCCTCAAGTCCCTGCACGAGCAGCTGCGCCGGGAGAAGGCCGAGACGGAGAGCGCGGCCGAGAAGTCCCATTCCCGCGGCCGCATCGACGCGCTGGAGAAGAGGCTCGACGAGATGCACCAGACCTGGGCTGCGCTGCTCAAGGACGCCGTGGCCGCGCGTGAGGGCCAGGACCA
>JAQUNT010000412.1 GCA_028717525.1 Elusimicrobiota bacterium | reverse complement strand
CCTTCCTGCTGCCGGCGCCGGCGGCGGCGGAGAGCCTGGAGTCCTTGGCCTCCCGCGATCTCCCCTCCTCGTTCGAAGCCGCCCTGGGAACCGCGCAGCTCCCGGAGGTCCCGTCGGCCGGGACGGGAGCCCCGGTCTACACCAAGCTCAGCCTCGGCAACGGGCTCAACATCTACTTCGTCAACGTCTTCCAGGGCGACGCCGAGTTCATCGAGCTGCCCAACGGTAAGACCGCGCTCATCGACGCGGGGCCCGCGCCCGACCCCAAGTCGAAGTACACCACCCCCATCGTCTCCAATTTCCTGACCAAGCACGGGGTCAAGAAGATCGACTACCTCGTGCTGACCCACCCGCACGCGGACCATTACGGCGGCATGCCCTACGTCTTCGACAACCTGGAGGTGGACAGCTTCTACGACAGCGGGGTGAACAACACCTCGGCCTCGGGCGACGAGCTCGTGCGCGGGAAGGCGGCCCAGGAGCCGAGCTGCAGCGTGAGCCGCCCGGCCGAAGGCGACAGCCTGAGCTGGGCCCCGGGAGTGGAGGTCAAGGTCCTCAGCACCTGCCCCAGCTCGGCCAAGGCCGCGGACTTCGGGCCCCAGGCGGGCAACTTCCCCAACGACTGCTCCATCGTGCTCAAGATCTCCTACCAGGGCTCCTCCGTGCTCTTGACCGGCGACGCGGGCTTCAACGTGGAGAACCGGCTCATCGCGACCTACGGCGGAGGCCTCAAGTCCGACATCCTGAAGGTGGGACATCACGGCAGCGCCTACTCCACCAGCGCGGCCTTCCTCAAGGCGGTCCAGCCCAAGACGGCCTACATCGAGGTCGGACGCAACACCTTCGGGCACCCGACCACGTCCACGCTCGCCCGCCTGGCGGACGCGGGCGTGCCGGTGCTGCGCACGGACCGTGACGGCACGCAGGAGGTCGCCTTGGGCGGAGCCTCAGCCCAGGCGGCGCCTTCCGTAGCCATGCAGCCCCCGTCCGGGGACTAGTAGCTCGTCCAGACCGTTCCCCTGGTGTCCGTGTGGGTGCAGTTGACCAGCAGGGTCCCGAAGTTGGGGTCGCCGGCCGTGTTGTTGTAGAGCCAGCCGCCCTGGTCGTCCGAGCTCGCCCCGTAGCGGACCTGATCCGAATCCGGGTGGTACCTGGGCGTGGCGGCTCTTGGGATATCCTTGAGGTACTTCCCGCCTACGCTCAGGCTCCCGAGGTCCGACGGGTAATGCCCCTCCAGGTCGCCGTAGTATATGCTCAAAGCCGAGCGCATGAAGCCCAGATTGCCCTTGCAGCTGCCCTCGCTGGCTTTGCGGATCAAGGCCCCGAATTTGACGACCATGATGGAGGAGAGGACCCAGCAGAAGAACAGGGCGAGGCTCAAAGCGCTGGGCCCGCCCAGGTTGACGGGCTTGGTCCTCTTCTTGGGGCCGGGGCGGGTGCGGCTGCCCCGGGCCACGGCGCGGGCATCGCCGCCTTTCACCCATGAGAACCAGGCCAGGCAGGCGCAGAGGGCGGAGAAGGGCACCGCTATGATGCCGACGATCGCCATGACCGCGAGGACCGCGCAATTGGCGTAGAGCCAGACCATCACCACCCGGGCCGCGGTCTTCTCCGAGCGGCCGACCGGCTCCTGGCACCAATCCGGCAGAGGGGGCTCGAGCCGGGCCCGCATAAGGGACTCCCGCTCAGGAGTCCACTTGGCGAAGATGAGGCCGCAGGCGGGGCACTCGGCGCTCCCGTCCGGCGCTTCCGCCGAGCAGCTGGGGCATTTCATCGCGAGCGCTATCATAGCATAGGCGGTCCCTTCCCTCTTAGGACCATTGCCGGTCCCGTCCTGGCCCATAAGGCCCAAGGGGGCTTCCCTTGAAGCCGGTATAATTAGGAATCAGCATTTCGGAGGCCATCAAATCATGACCAACCGCGCCCTTTTCATAGCCATCCTCGCCGCGAATGTCCCCCTGGCCGGCTCTTTCGCCGAAGCGCAGACCGTGCGCACGGCCGTGCCGGGCCGGGCGGCTTCGCCCGTTATGCCCGTGGCCCCGGGCGCGGGCGGCGTTTCCGGAGCCGGGATGTCTCTCTCCGTCCTGAAGTCCATGGACCTGCGCCTGGCCGCCCCTTCCCTGCAGGCGGTGCCGTCGTTGACCCCGGTCGTCCAAGCCGCTCCCATCGTCTCCGCCTTGCCCTCGGCCGTTCTCCTGGCCGCGCCCGCGGCAGCGCCGGGCGCGCCGCTGACCCCAGCGCAGGCCGCCTCGGCCCAGTCCGAGCGCCTGGAGGCTTTTTCCCAGGCCGCGGCCCCGATCATCACCACGGCCCAGGACGCGAAGTCCGGCTCCGAGACGTCCAAGGACGCGGCCGCGCGCCTGCTCGAGCCGTCCCTGCCCGCTCCGGCCGACGACGCCGCGGTCCCGGCCTCGGTTCCGGCCGGGCCGGCCAAGGCCGCGCCGGTCAAGCTGCGCGGAGCTCCTCTGCTCAAGAACGTGGCTTTCGCCCCGGAGGTGACGGCGGCGCAGCAGGCTCTGTTCACGGAGACCTTGACCCGCCGCAAGGCGGGCTGGACCCGGGGCCTGGCGGCCGTGGGAGTGAAGCTCGACGGCCCGTCCGCGCCGAAGTTCACGGTACGCGCGGCCAAGGAGCTCGCCAAGGGCGCCAAGGTCGAGTTCACCGTGGACTGGAAGCAGAGCGAGACCAAGCTCGGCGCATTCAAGGCCGTGGTCACGGTCAAGAACGCGGCCCCCGAGCTGCGCCGCCTGTCCGCCCCGGAACCGGCCAAGGAGCTGCAGATCCGGGTGCGCTTCAAGAAGAGCGTGCTGGCAGACGTGGGCGGCATCAACGTGGAAGCCAAGGTGACGGACGCGGACATCGAGGCCTACCTGGAATCGCGGGGACTGCGCCTGCTCATGAAGGGCTGGGACGGCTATTACACGGTCTCGGTCACGGGCAATGCCCAGGCCGACGCGGTAGCCCGTGAGATCTCGGGCGCGGGGATCGTGCTCTACGCCACCCCTGTGACGTTCTCGGTCCCCGAGGCGAACCAGGTCCAGATCGTGTTCAAGAAGAGCACGGTGCGGAATTTCGGGGGTCTGAACGCGGAAGTCGCCGTCGACGAGACCGAGATCGGCTCCTTGCTGCGCGAGAAGGGCCTGCGCGTGCTCGCCATCGACCGCGACGGGCTCTACACGGTGGGCGCCGAGGGCCTGTCCGCCGCGTCCATGGCCGGCCTGCTCCAGGGCGAGTCGGGCGTCTTCTACGCCAAGCCGGTGAAGTTCGACCCGCCCGCGGCGAGCCAGCTCATCATCTCCCTGCGCAAGACCACCATCGCCTCCTTCGGCGGCATCAGCGTGGAGAACGCGGTGAGCGAGGACGACGTGAGTTCCCTGCTGC
>JAQUNT010000411.1 GCA_028717525.1 Elusimicrobiota bacterium | reverse complement strand
GCGCCGGCCGCCGCGCCGGCGGCCCCCGCGGCCGCTCCGGCTCCCGAGGGAGGCAACTGACATGCTGATGCCCAAGCGCGTCAAGTACCGCAAGACCCACAGCCACCCCCGCATCAAGGGCCCGGCCAAGAAGGGCTTCAGCATCGCCTTCGGCGAGTACGGGCTCAAGGCCCTGGAGCCGAAGTGGGTCACCGTGCGCCAGATCGAGGCGGCGCGCGTCGCCATCAGCCGGCACATGAAGAAGGGCGGCAAGATGTGGCTGCGCGTCTTTCCGGATAAGGCGATCACCAAGCATCCGGCCGAGACCCGCATGGGCAAGGGCAAGGGCGCCCCGGACCACTGGGCGGTCGTGGTGCGGCCGGGCCGCATGCTCTTCGAGATGGAGGGAGTCACCTTGGATGAGGCCAAGAAGGCCTTGCGGGTGGCCGCCTTCAAGCTGCCTATCCGGACCGCGTTCGTGCAACGGGAGCACATATGAAGGCCAAGGAAAGAGAGACTCTGCGCAATCATTCGCCGGGGGAGTTGCGGGCCGAGCTGTCGCAGACCCGGGAGAAGCTCTTCCGCCTGAAGTTCAAGCACGGGGTCGCGCCGGCCAAGAATCCGATGGAGCTGCGCAACCTGCGGCGCCACGCGGCCCGGCTCGAGACCTGGATACAAGAGAAGCGGACGGCCGCCGCCGCCCAGGCGCCCCGGAAATCGTGAGGTCAACCATGTCCCCTGAAACCACTCTATCGCGCGGCAAGCGCAAGACGTTCTCCGGACTCGTCGTCTCGGACCGCATGAGCAAGACGCGAGTCGTCGAGGTCTCGCGGCTGGTACGGCATCCCTTCTACGAGAAGATCATGCGCAAGAGCAGCCGCTTCACGGCGCACGACGAGACCAACCAGTCCCATCAGGGCGACCTGGTGGAGATCATGGGCAGCCGGCCGCTCTCCAAGACCAAGCGCTGGCGCGTAGTCCGCGTGCTCAAGGCCGCCCCCCGCCGGCCCGTAGCCGTCGAGACGGAGGCCAAGCCATGATCCAGCTGCGCTCCATCATCAACGTCGCCGACAACTCCGGCGCCCGCAAGATCCAGTGCTTCCACGTCAACAAGGGCCACTACCACTGCTACGCCACGGTGGGGGACATCATCATGGCCAGCGTGCGCGACGCCATGCCCAACAGCGCCGTCAAGAAGGGCGACAAGGTCCGCGCCGTGATCGTGCGCACGGTGCACAACCGGCGCCGGCCGGACGGGTCCTACATCCGCTTCGACGACAACGCGGCCTGCCTCATCGACGAGAACGGGGAGCCCCGGGGCACCCGGGTCTTCGGGCCGGTGTCCCGAGAGCTGCGCGACATGGAATATCTCAAGATCGTATCTTTGGCCCCCGAGGTGGTCTGACGCGATGAAACTCAAGCTGCGCAAGAAAGACAAGGTGATGGTCATCGCCGGCAAGGACAGGGGCAAGACCGGCGAGGTGCTCAAGATCTATCCGGAGACGGGCCGCATCCTGATCAGCAAGGTCAACATGGTGACCAAGCACAAGAAGCCCCGCCAGACCGAGCCGGGAGGGCTGCAGAAGATGGAGGCCCCCATCGCCTACTCCAACGCCATGCTGATGTGCCCGAAGTGCGAGAAGCCCGTGCGGCCCAAGCTCGACAGGCTCGCCACGGGCGAGACCGTGCGGCTCTGCCGCCGCTGCGGCGAGACGATACTGTAAAGGAACCGCGAGGATATCATGGCTGAGAAGGACGAGAAAACAAAGGCCGCGCCGGCCAAGAAGCCGGCCCAGCCCCAGGGCAAGGGCGGCAAGAAGGCTCCCGACGCCAAGGGCGCCAAGTCCACCGGTCCCGCGATGGCCGTCTCCGACGGCCGCGAGGTCAAGCATCCGGTCCCGCGCCTCAAGAAGCGCTATCTGGAGGAGGCCGTGCCCGCCCTGATGAAGGCCCACGGCCTCGCCAACCCCCTGCAGGTGCCGCGCCTGCTCAAGATCGTCCTCAACGTGGGCGTCTCCGAGGCGCGCGAGAACGTCCAGATGATCGACGGCGCCCGCGAGGAGATGGCGCTGATCACCGGGCAGTGGCCGCAGCTGCGGCGGGCGCATAAGTCCATCTCCAACTTCAAGCTACGCCAGGGGATGCCCATCGGCCTGCGCGTGACCATGCGCGGGGACCGCATGTACGAGTTCATGGACCGGCTCATTTCCGTGTCCATCCCCCGCATCCGGGACTTCCGCGGGCTGGAACCCCGGGGCTTCGACGGGACCGGGAACTTCAACCTCGGGCTGCGCGAGCAGATGATCTTCCCCGAGATCAACGTGGAGAAGGTCGCCAAGCCCCGAGGCCTGAACCTGACCTTCGTGATCAGCGGCGGCCAAGACGAGCTGAGCCTGGACCTGCTGCGGACGCTGGGGATGCCGTTCAAGGCCCCGGCGGCGGCGCCGGCCCCGACGGCAAAGGCCGTCGGGACGGCTCCGGAGACGGCGGCCGCGGGCGCGGGGAGAGACTGATATGGCAACGACAGCTTGGAAGGCGAAGACCCAGAGGACGCCGAAGTTCGCGACCCGGCAGCACAACCGCTGCCAGATCTGCGGCCGGTCCCGGGCCGTGTACCGGGATTTCGGGCTCTGCCGGATCTGCTTCCGCAAGATGGCGCATCTGGGGCAGATCCCCGGCGTCAAGAAATCCTCCTGGTAGGGTGAAACATGGACCAACTATCCGACCTGCTGACCCGCATCCGCAACGCCAACCTCCGACAGAAGGACCGCGTGGACGTCCCGCACGGCAAGCTCAAGCTCGAGGTCGTGCGCATCCTGAAGGAAGAAGGCTTCATCGCCAACTACAAGACCTTCTTCGCCAACGGCAACAAGCGGGGGACCATACGGGTATTCCTGAAGTACTCCCCGGAGAAGGAGGCCGTGATCAAGGGCATCCAGCGCGTCTCCAAGCCCGGCTTGCGCATCTACCGCTCCTACCGCGAGATCCCACGGGTGCGCGGCGGCTTCGCCGTGACCGTCCTCTCCACCCCGCAGGGGGTGCTCACGGACAAGCAGGCCAAGGAAAGGAAGGTCGGCGGAGAGATCCTCTGCCGGGTCTGGTGAGGCAACCATGAGCCGAATAGGAAAGATGCCGGTCGTGATCCCCCAGGGCGTGCAGGTCGCCGTCGCCGACGGCCTGGTGACGGTCAAGGGGCCCAAGGGCCAGCTCCAGCTGCGCCTGCACCGCCTCGTGCGCGCCGAGGTCAAGGACGGCAAGGTCGTCCTTACGGCCGACCTTGCCGCCGCCCGCGACGCCTCGGCCATCTACGGCATGAGCCGGGCGCGCGTGAACAACATGGTCGTGGGCGTCTCCAGCGGCTTCAGCAAGACCCTCAATGTCGTGGGCGTGGGCTTCCGGGCCG
>JAQUNT010000410.1 GCA_028717525.1 Elusimicrobiota bacterium | reverse complement strand
AGGGGCTCTCCCGCTGGGTCGGCGAGATGGCCGCCCTCTGCCGGCCCGACCGGGCGCGCCGCACGCCCATCGGTTTCGTGCCGACCTTGGACGGGCTCGATCTGGAGGGGCTGGACCTGCCGCGGCCGCCCCTCGAGCTGGTCTGGCAGAGAGAGGCCCTGGTCAGGCGCCTCAGGGAGGATGACACCCATGGAACCATTGGACTGCCCGTGCGTCGGGGGCGGTGACCGCGTCAGGAAGTCGGCGCCGGCTGATCCGGTGATCGACGTGGAGAGGGCCTGCGTGTGGATCCCTCCCGAGAACGAGAAGCTCAAGGAGATGGTGGCGCTGCTGGAGGAGCGCCTGCGCCGCGACCCCGGCGACTTTTGGTCCTGGGACAACCTGGCCAACCTCTGCTTCAGCGAGGGCTTCGTCCTGCAGTCCATCGGCATATACCGGAAGGCCCTGGAGATCCGGCCCGACCTGGCCGTGACCCATCTGCGGCTGGGCATCGCGTACTACCGGCTGGCCCGGCTCGACGACGCGATCTCCGAATTGGGCCAAGCCCTGGAGTGCAACCCGGACCTGGCCATGGCGCATTACTACCTGGGATTCGCGCACTACCACAAGGGCCATTCCGAGGAATCCTTGGGCCATTTCCAGAAGGTCCGGCAGCTTAGCCCGGAGACGCGCATCGTGCTCTACCATCTGGCCGAGACCCACCTGCAGGGGGCGCGATTCCAGCAGGCGCTGGAGCTGCTCCAGAACCTGGTGCGCTTCAGCCCGGACTCGGCCACGGCCTGGTACAAGATGGGCCTGGCCCTCTTCGGCCTCAACCGCAACACGGAGGCGGCGCGGGCCTTCCGGGAGGCGCTGCGCTGCAACCCCCAGGACCGGCGTTCGGCCAACATGGTGGAGTTGATCACCGACGTCCCGGACGTGTGAGCCGGGAGCGCTTATGGCCAAGTCGGAGACCGTCCCCGCCGTACCGCGAGAGGGCGAGCCGATCACTGCGGCGGGCGGCCGCCTGCAGGTCCCCGCGCATCCCATCGTGCCCTTCATCGAGGGCGACGGCATCGGCGCCGACATCTGGCCCGCGGCCCGCACCGTGCTCGAGGCCGCGGTCGCCAAGGCCTACGGCCGGGAGCGCCGCATCGTCTGGACCGAGGTCCTGGCCGGGGAGAAGGCCGTGGCGCGCCGGGGCCCCGGAGGGCACCTGCCCGAGGACACCCTGGCCGCCCTGCGGAAGTATCGCGTCTCCATCAAGGGGCCGCTGACCACGCCGGTCGGCGGCGGCATCCGCAGCCTCAACGTCGCCATCCGGCAGAAGCTCGACCTCTACGCCTGCGTGCGTCCGGTGCGCTGGTTCCCCGGGGTCCCGGCTCCGGTGCGCCATCCCGAGAAGCTCGACGTGGTCATCTTCCGGGAGAACACGGAGGACGTCTACGCGGGCATCGAATGGGCCTCGGGCAGCCCCGAGGCCGAGAAGCTGACGGGATTCCTGGACCAGGAGATGGGAGTGCGTCTGGCCGGCCGGTCCGCCGTCGGCATCAAGCCCATGAGCCCGGCCAACAGCAAGCGCCTGATGCGCGCCGCCATCCGCTACGCCCTGGCCAAGAAGCGGACTTCCGTGACCATCGTGCACAAAGGCAACATCATGAAGTTCACGGAAGGCGGGTTCCGGGACTGGGCCTACGAGCTGGCGCGCGATGAGTTCGCGGGGGAGACGGCGACGGAAGCCGACGGGCCGGCGCCGGAAGGCCGGCTGCTCATCAAGGACCGCATCGCGGACAGCATCTTCCAGCAGGTCCTCCTGCGGCCGGACGAGTACTCGGTCCTGGCCGCGCCCAACCTCAACGGGGACTATCTCTCCGACGCCTGCGCGGCGCAGGTGGGCGGCCTGGGCATGGCTCCCGGAGCCAACCTCGGCGACGGCATCGGGGTCTTCGAGGCCACGCACGGCTCCGCGCCCAAGTACGCGGGGCTGGACGTCTCCAACCCCAGTTCCTTGATCCTTTCCGGGGCCATGATGCTGGAGTTCATGGGCTGGCAGGAGGCGGCCGACGCCGTGACGCGGGCCATGAGCGCGACTTTCCAGCAGCAGACCGTCACCTACGACCTCGCCCGCCAGATGAGCGGCGCGCACGAGCTCAAATGTTCGGAATTCGCGGCCGCCGTGGCCGACAACCTCTGACATGAACGGGATATCTACGGGCACCGCCGCGCGCGGCTCCTTGGTCTCCGGGGGCCTGACCTACGACCTCTACCCCCTGGAGTCTTTGGCCGCGCGCTACCCCCTTTCGCGCCTGCCCTTCTGCCTGCGCGTTTTCCTGGAGAACCTGCTGCGCCGCGAGGACGGCCGCCAGGTGCGCGGCGAGGCGGTCGCGGCCGTGGCCGACTGGAGCCGCAGCCGCCGCGGCGGGTCCGAGGCGGCCTTCATGCCGGCCCGGGTCCTGATGCAGGACTTCACCGGGGTGCCCGCGGTGGTGGACCTCGCCGCCATGCGCGAGGCGCTCGGCCGCCTGGGCGGCGATCCCCGGCGCGTCGACCCTCTGGTGCCGGTGGACCTGATCGTGGACCATTCGGTCCAGGTGGACCGCGCCGGCGCCGACGACGCCTTCGCCTGCAACGCCCGGCTCGAGTACCGGCGCAACCAGGAGCGCTACGCCTTCCTCAAGTGGGGGCAGAAGGCCTTCGCCAACCTTTCGGTGGTGCCTCCGGAGAGCGGGATCGTGCACCAGGTCAACCTGGAGCGCCTGGCGCGCGTGGTCTGGACGCGGCAGGAGCAGGGACGGCTCCTGGCCTTCCCGGACACCGTGGTCGGGACCGACTCCCACACCGTGATGACCAACGGGCTGGGGGTGCTGAGCTGGGGCGTGGGCGGCATCGAGGCCGAGGCCGTCATGCTCGGCCAGCCCATCGCTCTGCTGGTCCCGGAGGTCGTGGGGGTCCGCCTGCTCAACCGCCTGCCCGAGGGCGTGACGGCGACGGACGCGGCGCTGACCCTGACCCGCATGCTGCGCCGCAAGGGCGTGGTGGAGAAGTTCGTGGAGTTCTGCGGCCCCGGCCTGGGCTCCTTGTCCGTGGCGGACCGGGCCACCTTGGCCAACATGGCGCCGGAGTACGGCGCCACGGTCTCCTTCTTCCCGGTCGACTCCGAGACCCTGGACTACCTGGCCTTGACGGGCAAGGCGCAGGAGCACATCCGGCTGGTGGAGGACTATTGCCGCGCGCAGGGGCTCTTCCGCGCCGGCGCGGCCGAGCCGGACTTCACGGACACCGTGGAATTCGACCTGGCCGCGGTGCGGCCGTCCTTGGCCGGCCCCCGGCGCCCCCAGGAGCTGGTGCTCCTCTCCGAGGCCCGCGAGGCCTGGCAGAAGGCCCTGCCCACCTTCCTGCCCGGCGGGACCGTCCCTCCGG
>JAQUNT010000409.1 GCA_028717525.1 Elusimicrobiota bacterium | reverse complement strand
CCGGACCCCCTGCGCAACGTCGCCGTGCAGGACACGTACGAACCCGGGTCGACCTTCAAGACGGTGACCGCGGCCGTCGCGCTCAACGAGTCTTTGGTCAAGGAGTCCGACACCTTCTTCTGCGAGAACGGGAGCTATGAGGTCTCGCCCGGCGTGTTCATCCACGACCACGAGCCCGCGGGGACCCTGAACCTCCAGGGCATCCTCGAGCGCTCATCCAACGTCGGCGCCGCCAAGGTCGTCGAGCGCGTCGGGGCCATGCGCTTCTACCGCTACAGCCGCGCCTTCGGCTTCGACATCAAGACCGGGGTCTCCTTGCCCGGAGAGACCGCGGGCGACATGAAGCCCCTGGCGGGGCTCACGCGCGTGGTCCTGGCCGCCTCGTCCTACGGCTACGGCATCGGGGTCAGCGCCCTGCAGATGGCCAACGCCTACAACGCCATCGCGGGGGGCGGGGCGCTCAACGAGCCGGCCGTCGTTTGCGACGACGGCAGCCCGGCGGAGGGAAGGGCCGCCCCCTGCCGGCGGCCGGTCCGCGTGCGCCGCGTCGTCTCCGAAGCCACGGCCCGAGTCTTGACCCGGATGCTGGAAGCGGTCGTCGAGAACGGCACGGGCACGACCGCGCGCATCCCGGGCTACCGCGTGGCGGGCAAGACCGGCACGGCCCGCAAGCTGGACCGCCGCACCGGCAAGTACTCGACCAGCGCCTACCTGGCCTCCTTCGTGGGCTTCCTGCCCGTGAGCCGGCCGCGCTGGACCATCCTGGTGGTCGTCGACGAGCCTAAGGGACAGTACTACGGGGCCCAGGTCTCCGCTCCCGTCTTCGCCCAGTTGGGCTCCCGGCTGCTCTCCATGGCCGGGGTCCCCCCGGACTCCTCCGTGGCCTCCGCACCGGCCGGCTTCCGCGTCGCGGCGGCGGCCTCCCGCCCGTGAAGCTCTCCGATCTGCTGCGCCATGCCGACGCCCTGCACGTAGCGGGCCAGACCGACCTCGAGGTCCGGGACCTGCGCCACGACTCGCGCGCGGTCGAGCCCGGAGACCTGTTCTTCGCCCTGCCCGGCTCCAAGACCGACGGCAACCGCCACGCGCGCGAGGCGGTGGCGGCCGGAGCGGTCGCGGTGGTCAGCGAGCTCGCGCCGCCCCCCGCGCCGGTGAGCCTGCCGGCGGCCTGGATCCAGGTCGCGGACGCCGCCCTGGCCATGGGACGCATGGCGGACGATTTCTTCTCGCACCCCTCCGGGGCGCTGCGCGTGGTGGGAGTGACCGGAACCAACGGCAAGACCACCACGACCTATTTCCTCGAATCCATCGCGCGGGCGGCGGGCGGCAGGCCCGGGGTGGTCGGGACCGTGGACTACCGTCTCGACGGCCGCCTCATCGCGGCCGCCCCCAACACCACGCCGGCGTCGCTGGAACTGCAGCGCCTGCTGGCGCGCTTCCGCGAGGCGGGCGCCACCCTCGCGGCCCTGGAGGTCTCCTCGCACGCCCTGGCGCTCAAGCGCGTCGAAGAGGTCTCCTTCGATGCCGCCGTCTTCACCAACCTGGCCAGCGACCATCTCGACTTCCACAAGACCCGCGAAGCCTACCTGGAGGCCAAGCTCCGCCTCTTCGAGCTGCTTTGCCGGCCCGGTCTGGCCAAGCCGCGGCGCCTGGCCGTCATCAACGCCGACGACCCCGCGGCCCCGGCCGTGCGCCGGGCCGCGGAGGGCTCCGAGGTCCTGCTCTACGGCTTCGCGTCCGGAGCCAGGCTCCGGGCCGCGGACCTGCAGATGGGCGCTCGCGGCACCCGGTTCGACATGCTCTGGGGGGACCGGCGCCTGCCCGCGCGCATCTCCTTGGCCGCCCGGCACAACGTGTCCAACGCCCTGGCCGCCTCCGCCGCGGCCCTGGCCCTGGGCTGGCCGGAGGAGGCGGTCCTCCAGGGGCTCTCGGACCTGCCGCGCGTGCCCGGCCGGCTGGAGCCCGTGGAGGCCGGCCAGGATTTCTCGGTGCTGGTCGACTACGCCCACACGGCCATGGCCCTGGAGACGGTGCTGGGACATCTGGCCCAAGTCCCGCACCGGCGACTCATCACGGTCTTCGGCTGCGGGGGGGACCGCGACCGCAGCAAGCGCGGCCCCATGGGGGTCGCGGCCTGCCGCGCCAGCGACTTCGCCATCGTGACCAGCGACAACCCCCGCTCCGAGGACCCCCAGGCCATCATCGCCGACATCACGGCCGGATTGCGGACGGCGGGGCTCAAAAATTATAAGATTGAATCGGACCGCGGCCGGGCCATCGCCCTGGCCGTGGGCATGGCCGGGCCCCAAGACATCGTGCTCATCGCGGGCAAAGGCCACGAAGCCGTTCAGATCCTCAAGGACCGCACCGCGGCCTTCGACGACCGCGAGGCCGCCCGCGAAGCGCTGCGCAAGCTGGACGCCAAGAGATGAAACTGGAGATGACGTGGAGTGAACTGGCCCGGGCCGCGGGAGGCAAGCTCCTGCGCGGCGACCCGGTCCTGGGCGTCGGCCCCATCTCCACGGATACCCGCACCCTCCAGGCGGGCGAGGTCTTCTGGGCTCTCCAGGGACCGCGCGTCGACGCCCACGACCTGCTCACCAAGGAACTGGCCGCCAAGGCCTCGGGCTGGGTGATGGCCCTGGGCCGGCTGCCGCCCACCACCGCAGCCCCGGAGCACGTGGTCGTCGTGCCGGACACCCTCAAGGCCCTGCAGGCCCTGGCCGCCCACCACCGCCGCCGCTTCGACATCCCCGTGGCGGGCATCACCGGCTCCAACGGCAAGACCACGACCAAGGAGATGCTGCTCTGCATCTGCGGGCGGGTGGGCCCCACCTGCGCCTCCCCGGGCAACCGCAACAACCAGATCGGCGTGCCCCTCTCCGTTCTGGAGCTGACCGGGGAGCACCGCTACGGGATCTTCGAGCTCGCCGATTCCAAGCCCGGCGACATCGCCGAGGTGGCGCGTATCGCGCACCCCACCTTGGCGGTCATCACCAACCTCGGGCCCGACCACCTGGAGTTCTACGGGACCATGGAGAAGAACTTCCAGACCAAGGCCGAACTCATCGAGGCCCTGGGCGAGGAGGGCAAAGCGGTCATCAACATCGACGACCCCTGGCTGGCGGGCCTGGAGCCTCGTCTGGGCAGCCGCGCGGTGACCTTCGGCATGGATCCCCGAGCCCGGGTCTCCTTGGCCGGCGACGACGAGCTCATCATCGACCGCCACCGCGTCCGGGTGGCCCTGCGCGCTTTCGGGAGCATGTCCCGCTACAACGCGGCCGCGGCCGCGGCCGCGGCCTGGGCCCTGGGCATCCCGGTCGACGCCATCCGGAGAGGCCTGGAAGAATACCGGCCGGGACAGTGGCGCATGGAGCCCCTGCGCCACGCTTCGGGCTGCC
>JAQUNT010000408.1 GCA_028717525.1 Elusimicrobiota bacterium | reverse complement strand
CATAGTCCGGACTTTGGAGGGCTCCTACGCTCCGAAAGCGGAGGCCCCCGCAGGCTCCGGCGGCGGCTTGACCCCGGACATGGATCCGGTCATGCGCATCCTGATCGGAGCCTTCATCTTCGGCATCCTGGGCCTTTTCACCGCCATCGGGATACTCATCCCGGACGCGACCGGCTGGTTCTTGTACGTCTTCCTCATCCCCTTCTGGGCCATGTTCCCGATCATCGTCCTCGGCCCCCACGGCGCCCTGGCCGCCTTGGGCTGCCACCTGGCGGGCTTCCCCATCCTGAGGCTGCTGCTGCCGCGCACCTCCTGGGGCAAGCGCGCGGCCAGCCACATCCACAGCAGCGGCGGCTGCCACGGCTCCAGCTACTCCAGCGGCTGGAGCTTCTCCTCCGGAGGCGGTTTCTCCAGCGGCGGGGGCGGCTTCTCGGGAGGCGGCGGGAGCTTCGGCGGGGGCGGCGCCTCCGGGTCCTGGTAGCTTGATATGATTCCCCATCCATACGGAGGCGAACGCATGAGACTCTCTTTCCTGCCCTGTCTCGCTGCCGCGGCCGCGCTGACCGCGTGCCGGACCGGCTCCACCGCCGCGGGGCCGGTCCAGGAGTCCTTGCCCGAGGCCGCGTCCCGGGTCGTGGCCGGGCTGCTCTCCCAAGCCCCGGCCTTGCGGGGCAAGACCGTGGCCGTGGGCGAGATCGCGGCCCCGGACGGCGGCCCCACCGAGCTCTCCGTGCTCTGCGCCGAGGCCTTGGAGACCGCCTTGATACCGCCTGCGCAAGGACGGGAGCTCAAGGTGCTCGACCGCCGCAACCTGGAGTCCCTGGCCAAGGAGTGGGAGCTCGACAGCAGGGGTCTCGTGGACGATTCCACGGCCAAGCAGGCCGGCAGGCTCCTGGGCGTCGACGTCCTGCTCTTGGGCAAGTACTCGGCCGCGGAGAAGGAGCGCCTATCTCTGCGCGCCTCTTTGGTGGACGCCGAATCCGGGCAGATCCTGGCCGCGGCCTCGGCCGTGAGCGAGATGGACCAGCGCCTGCGCACGGCGCGGGAAAAGGCTCTTCCCGCGCCTGCCCCCCAGGCCGGCCCGGACGGGGCCCTGAAGGTCGAGGTCTGGACCGACAAGGCCGAGTACCGCGTGGGCGAGAAGTTCGCGGTCAAGGTCCGGGCCAACCAGGACTGCCACTTGACCCTCATCGACGTGGGCACCAGCGGCTCGGTCAACGTCATCTTCCCCAACCACCAGGCCCCGGACAACTCGGTCAAGGCGGGCGTGACCTACACCATACCGGACGCCGCCGCGGGCTTCGAGTTCGAGGTCGCCGGGCCCGCGGGCCGGGAGCTGGTCCGGGCCATCGCCTCGCGCGAGCCCGCCGTGGACCTGGCCGACGTGGTGGGCAAGACCACGGCGCAGAGCCCCTTCGCCGAGCTCAAGTCCGAGGCCCCGGCCCTCACGCGCGACATCCACGTCAAGGCCAAGAAGGCCAAGCCCGGGGAGTGGAGCGAGGCCGTCCTGCAGCTGAAGATCCGCTAGCCGCGTCCGGTGACCAGGAAGGCGGCCCAGTAGAACGGGGCCAAGCCCTTACGGACCATGAGGAGCTGGGCCTGGCGCAGGCTCTCGGCCACGCCGGCCTTCCGGTCCAGGCCGGCGTAGAAGCTCCCCATCAGCTCGGCCGTGGCCTTGTCGTCTATGCTCCACAAGGTCGCGAGCACGGACGGGGCCCCGGCGTAGAGGAAGGAACGGTTCAAGCCCACGATCTCGCTGCCCGTGGCCGAGCGGCCCAGAGCCGTCTTGCAGGCGCTCAGGACCACGGCGCTGCCCGAGAAGCGCAGCTTGAGTATGTCCAGGGCGGTCAGACGCCCCGCGCCGGTGACGGTCGGGGCCAGCAGCAGGCCGGACTCCAGCGGGGCCTCCTCGGAGTAGCTGCCGTGCGCCGCGAAGTGGGCCACGTCGAAGTCCGCCCCCAGCAGGGCCTTGGCGTTGCCCGCGGTCGCTTCCTTGCCGGTCAGCACGAGGGCCGAGGGGAAGCGCTTCTTGATGGCCGCCACCTCCGCTTCCGCGGAGGGCAGGTCGAACTCGCGCCGGCCCAGGTCCGGGTTGCCGAAGGCCAGCACCCGCAGCCGGTCCGCGGGCCTGCGCTCGGCGAGGTACTGCAGGACCCCGGCGTTGGGCAGGCTGAACAGGGCGTGGCTCTCGACCAGGTAGCGGCCCCGGTCGCTCAGGGCCGCGAAAGGCAGGTAGTAGAGGGCGTCGTGGGGCGCCAGGCCGATGGTCGCCGCGCTGACGAAGGGCAGGACGGGCTTGAGCAGGGCGTCGTAGAGCTTCTGGGAAAGGGCCCGGGTCGCGGCCTGGTCCTTGGCCTGTATGGCCTTCAAGAACGAGGCCACCAGGGCCCGCAGCTCATCGCGGCCGAGCTTCACGCGCTCCAGGTGCACCTTGTCCCGGTCCACGGCCCAGATGTAGAGGGTCTGCTCGGTCACGAAGTAGTCCAGCAGTACCGCGCCCGCCGGGATGCGGGCCTGGATGGCCGGCGGCGCCGGAGACTGCACGGAGACCAAGGAGGCCAGCTCGGTGTTCTCGCGCTTGATCTTGACCACGATGTCGCGGTAGGCGCCCTCGGCCCGGACCAGCCCAGCCAGGAGCTCCTGGGCGGCCGGCTCGCCCTGCGCCACGGCCAGCCGCTTGCCCAGGCTCGCCACCGCCTGGCCGGCGGCCTGCTCCTGGCGCAGCAGCTCGCTCTCCGCCGGGCTGCGTCCCAGGTCCTGGCCCGCGAGCAGGTCCACCAGCAGGCGGGCCTTGGAGCGCTCCGCGTAGTCCAGGGCCCCGGCGGCGTCCCCTTCCCGGGCCAAGGCCTCCACCAGGGCGTCGTAGACCGCCTGGCGGTTGAACAGGTAGCTCTCCTTGAGCTGGTCGATGACCAAGGACGAGCGCTGGGCCTCGATGATGGCCGCCGCCTTCTTGAGCGTCGCGATGGCGCCCGCGGGGTCGCCGAAGCCCGACTCGTAGCGCGACAGGATGAACTTGGCCCAGATCTGGTAGAACGGGAACCGCCAGCGGTCGGCGAGCTCGTCGAGCTGCCGCGCGGTCTTGAGCCCGGCGGTGATGTCCTGCTTGAGCAGGAGGACCTGCTCCCGGAAGAACAGGTTGTCCGCCTCACCCACGCGGTAGCCTTCCGCGCGCGCCAGCTTCAAGGCCTGGTCCAGCTCGGCGAAGGCCGCGTCCCAGTCCCCCTTGATGCCGGCCGCCAGGCCCAGGAAATTGTGGACGTTGGCCTCCATGATCCGGAAGACCCCCGGCGGGGTGAAGCGGCCCGGCTTGGTCTTGCGGATATCCTGGTTCAATTCGAAGACCAGCTTGAGGCGGACGGTCGCCTCGGAGACGCGGCCGCGGATGGCGGCGAGCATGGCCGGGTC